>CAZXYL010000386.1:0-3210 GCA_964644915.1 uncultured Geminicoccaceae bacterium | reverse complement strand
CGAGAAGGCGGTGAAGCTGATGCAGCGCGAGCCCTGGGACGAGGTGCTGCTCGAGGAGCTCTGCCGGGCCATGGCGGACGCCTCGATCTGCGGTCTCGGCCAGGCCGCCCCCAACCCGATCCGCTCGGTGTTCAAGTTCTTCCCCGAAGAGGTCGAGATCGGCCGCGAGGGCCTGCCCATCCGCGACGATCAGGTCAAGCGCTGGTAAGAGCGGCTGTGCCCGCAAACTCCGGCTGTGGCGCCGAAGTCCCTTGTCCAATCGTGACCAGGCCAGCTCGGCGTTCGCGCCAGTGACGATCGACCTTATTCGGGCAGTCCCGCGATCCGAAGCCCCTCATAGAGGCGTTCCCGCTGGACCACAAAGCCCGGCTCGGTCGAGTAGGCCTGCGCCCGCAAACCCGCGATGGTCGCCGAAGGCTCAGCCTTCCGGAACTCCGCGAGCGCCGCGCGCGCCTCCGCCGTGCGCCCGGCGAGCGCGAGGGCGCTGGCAAGGTAGGCGTGGTGCAGCGCCACCGGGGTTCCGGTATCGATCGCACGAGCGAGCCAGGAGGCCGCCTCGTGGTCATGAGCCAGATGCAGCTCGGCCATGCCGGCGATCGCGAGCCACGGGCCGAGGTTGGGATCTCGCGGGCTGAGCCTGATGGCGCGCTCGACCGCCGCAACGGTCTCCTCCGGCCGGCCGAGCTCGAATGCCGTGACTCCCAGCTGAGCATAGCCCGATGCAAAGTTCGGATTGAGAGCGACAGCCGTCCGAAACGCGTCATGTGCCGATTGCGTCCGCCTCTGGAGGCGTAGCAGGAAGCCGCGAACGTGGTGAGCGACGACGTGATTGGGGTCGAGAGCGAGCGCCTCGGCAATCGCAGCCTCGGCCACAGCGAAATCGTCGGCCGGCGAGGCGCTCCATCGGTCCAGCACCGTGACCGCAGCGGTCCAGCCGATACCGGCCAGCGCATTGACCGCGCGCGGGTCACGCTCCAGCGCCTGTTGGAAGAACGCGCGGGCGGCGTTGTAGGTGTCCGGCTTCTTCGCAGTATAGACCAGGGCCCAACCGCGCGTGGTCAGATCGTGTGCGTCGGGGTTGTCATTCCGCTCCCGAAGCGCCCGCTCGCTCTCGAGCGTCGTCAGGCGAAAGTTGAGCGTCGTGGCTATGCGACCGATGACCTCGTCCTGCCAGGCGGGCAGCTGGTCGCGTTGGCGCGCGAAGCGCTCGGCCCAGGCGCTCGCACCGGTTTCGGCATCGATCAGTTCGGCATTGATGCGCACCTGATCGCCGGTTCGGCGCACGCTCCCATTCAGCAAGTAGCGCACGTTGAGTTCCCGGCCAACCTGCTTCGCGTCGATGTCCTTTCCCTTGAACGTCCGCGCAGTTGCGTACGCGATCACGAACGTGCCGGGGAGTCGTGAGAGTTCCGTTGTCAGATCGCTACTCACCCCTTCTGCGAAATACTCTTGGTCGGGGTCCTCGCCGAGATTGGCGAACGGCAGGACAGCAATGGACTGCGGCGGCGCCGTCGTCGGGCGATCGTGCACGCCAAACCACCACGACGTCGTGGCGATCGTCGCCGCGAGCACAGCAGCGGCACAGATCGCAACCAGCATCGAGATCCGGGGCTGCTTTGTGGTTCCGGCGGGCTCGCGGCGGGCCACCGTCGCCTCATCGGTTTCGGCCGATCGGTCACGATCGTCGGCGGCCTGCGCGCTGGCCGTTCCCCCCACAGCGGTCACGGTTGCCTCGAAGCGATAGCCCCGGCGCGGCACGGTCTTGATCAGGCGCTGGTCGTGGTCGAGCAACGCGCGGCGCAGCTCGGTCACGCATTGCACGAGCGAATCGTCGGTCACGACGACGTTCGGCCAGACGGCGGTCAGCAGTTCGTCCTTCGAGACGAGGCGACCAGGATTGCCGACGAGGTATCGAAGCAGTTCGAAGCTCTTGGGGCGGACGGTGACCTCTTCGTCGCCCGCCAGGAGGCAGCCGCGTTGAAGGTCGAGAACGTAGTGGCCGAAACGAACCCGGCCGCTGCTTGCATCGCAAGGGAGGCGCGCAGCTGAAGCGGGTATCGCCGATCCTGCCATCGCCGATTTCGACGAAATTTCGCCGTTCGTTCGGCGATCCTTCGGTACGGCTTGACCCGTGATGATGCCCATTGGCGCACCGCATCGAGGTCAGGCGTGCTCGCGACGAGACTAGCCCGATCTGGCGCGGGGCGCCATCGCAGCGATGCGGCGGCGCCCTTACAGCCTACGAGCGTCAAAATCCTCAGGAGGACACCATGAGAATGCACCCTTGGATGGCCGCCTTTGCAGCGCTCCTGCTGACGACCGGCTGGGCGCAGGCGACGGACACCGACGACATCTTCATGATCAGGACGACTTCCAAGAGTCCGGACGCCGTTGTGGCGGCGGTGAAGTCCTATTCAGAGGAACGGAAATGGCAGTTCCTGAGCGAAAACAAAGTCAGGCAAGATCAGGTTACCCTGGTCAAGATATGTATCCCGGAAGTGGGCCAGCTGGTCTGGCCCGCAGGCTTGCGCCTGAGCGCCCTCTTGCCGTGCGGGAACATGGGCATATACAGGAACGGCGCGGTGACGGAGATTTCAGTCTTGCATCCGATCTACATGCACATGCTCTATCCTGATCCCGCCCTGGAACGGGCAAGTGCAGTCGCTGTGCCATTGCTGAACGAAATGCTTGACGCGGTCACCAGGTAGGGCTCGCACGCGGCCAGCTCCGAGCCGCACGGCTGCCTCGGCGGCGCGTCAGCCGACCTGCCAGCTCTGGAGGAAGTTGGCGACCGGGCCGGTGATCAGCGGGGCCAGCAGGGCCAGGATCAGCCGGAGTTGTTGACCGAAACTCTCCAGCAACCCTTCCTGCGAGAGCCAGTCGCGCGCTTCGCGCTCGTCGTCCGGGTCCGTCACGCCTTCCGCGATCGCGGCGAGGCGATGCCGGGCGTGCACGAGCGGCGACGCGATCGTCGCCACCAGGGTGAGGGTGAAGATCGCCCCCCAGTAAATCGAGAGCTCGCCTGCATAGGACGCGAGCGTCCCGTCCGGCTCTTCGCCCAGAAGCCTGGTCGGCAGATGTAAGAAGAGCGACGCCGTGAGCGTGCTCGTCACGAGCACGGCGCTCAGGAGGTAGAAGCCGACGCGCATGCTGTCGCGGGTCCGGTGCAGGCGCTGCTTCCAGCCCGGCTCGCAGGCCGTCGGCAACGCT
>CAZXYL010000385.1:0-2994 GCA_964644915.1 uncultured Geminicoccaceae bacterium | reverse complement strand
TCGCGACCTTCCACCTCGGCCGCACCCGGCCGGGCGGCGATGCGATCGCGCTGGTCGAGGTCGATCAGCCGGTGCCGGACGAGGTGATGCGCACCATCGCCGCCCTGAAGCAGGTCCGGGTCTGCAAGCAGCTGAGCTTCTAGCAGGATTCGCGCCGAGCCTTCAAAGCGGTCATAAATTCGGCCCGCATGGAGCTTACATCGCAGCTAAAATATTGATAGTCAGACGATATGAACGATTCCGAACCGGACATAAAACCGGACATCCTAGCGGACTCGAACGGCGAGGACCAGGGTGAATCGACCGGCCTGATGGAGCCGATGCTCGTAGCCGAGGGCTCCCGCCACCGCACCGGGCTTATCGACCTTGCCGTCGAGCTCGCGGCCCGCTCGGCCGGCTTCCGCCGCAGCCTGCCGCAGGGCGTCGTCAGCGCGCTCGCCGACCTCGTGCGGGCGATGAACTGCTACTACAGCAATCTCATCGAGGGTCACGATACCCACCCGGTCGATATCGAGCGGGCACTCAAGAACGATTACAGCGCCGAGCCTGAAAAGCGCAATCTCCAGCTCGAGGCCAGGGCCCACATCGCCGTCCAGAAGTGGATCGATGAGGGCGGCTTGAAGGAGCGGGCCACGAGTGCGGAGGGCATCTGCGAAATCCACCGCCGCTTCGGTGAGCTGCTGCCCGAAGAGCTGCTTTGGAGCGAGGACTCGGGAACCGGCGAGCGCACTAAGATGGTCCCCGGCCGGCTCCGGGAGCGGCACGTCAAGGTCGGCCGGCACATCCCGATCAGCCCGGGCGCGCTGCCGCGCTTTCTCGCACGCTTCGAGAGCGTCTATGGCAAGCTCGGCAGGACGGACACGATCCTTGCCGCCGCCGCAGCGCACCACCGGCTGCTGTGGATCCACCCGTTCCTTGACGGGAACGGGCGAGTCGCCCGCCTGATGTCCTACGCGATGCTGTTGGGCGTGCTGGACACCGGCGGCATCTGGTCGGTCGCACGCGGCCTCGCGAGAGCCGAAAGCGCCTACAAGGGTCACCTCGCCGCCTGCGACCTGCCCCGCCGCAACGACCTCGATGGCCGCGGCAATCTCAGCGAAGAAGCCCTGGCTGAATTCACGCGCTTTTTCCTGCAAACCTGCATCGACCAGGTCGCCTTCATGGAAGACCTGGTGCAGCCCGATCGCCTGCGCGACCGTATCCTGATCTGGACCGAAGAGGAGATCCGAGCGAGCGCCCTGCCGCCCAGATCCGGAACAATCCTCGAAGCGGTGCTGTACCGCGGCGAGCTCCCCCGAGGCGAGGTCGCAAACCTGCTCGGCACCGGCGAACGCCAGGCCCGCCGCGTCACCGCCGCCCTGCTCGAGCGCGAGGTCCTCAAATCAGAGAGCTCCCGCGCCCCGCTTCACCTCGCGTTCCCGGCCAAACTCGCCCCTCGTTGGATGCCGGGGCTGTTTCCGGAGCAGACTCACTGACCATCATGCACTGTGATCAGCGCGGGCCAAATTGTTGGCCGCCTGCTCGAGCTGCTCGAGCCGGTGGAAGCGGCTGCCGTCGAGCGCGGCGAAGGCGGACTCGGTAGCGATGGAGCGCAGGGCGCCGTTCTGACGCACGGCCGCGCCTGGGTCGACAGCGGCATCGGCGGTAGTGCGGTCGAGGATCGGGCCGCCCCGAAGTTCTTGACCGCGGCCCGGTTCCGTGCTGAGGCGAGATCGCGGGCCGATCCGGCCGGGACCGACGGTCGGGGAGCGAGGCGATGAGCAACGTCGCGGTGGTCGGCGCCCAGTGGGGCGACGAGGGCAAGGGCAAGATCGTCGACTGGCTCTCGGAGCGGGCCGAGGTCGTGGTCCGCTTCCAGGGCGGGCACAACGCCGGCCACACGCTCGTGGTCGACGGCACGACCTACAAGCTGAGCCTGCTGCCGTCCGGTGTGGTGCGCAGGGGCAAGCTCTCGATCATCGGCAATGGCGTGGTGATCGATCCCTGGGCGCTGCTCGGTGAGATCGACCGCCTGCGCGAGCAGGGGGTTGCGGTCGGCCCCGACAGCCTGCGCATCGCCGAGAACGCGCCCTTGATCCTGCCGCTGCACGGCGAGCTCGATCGCGCCCGCGAGGGCGCGCGCGCCGGCAGCGAGGCCGGCACGGGCAGGATCGGCACCACCGGCCGCGGCATCGGCCCGGCGTACGAGGACAAGGTCGCGCGCCGCGCGATCCGGGTCTGCGATCTCGCCGATCCCGATCTGCTCGCTCGTAAGATCGACGATCTTCTGGTGCACCACAACGCGCTGCGGCGGGGCTTCGGTGAGCCCGAGATCGAGGCGGGTGCCCTCGTGCAGAGCCTGCTGGCGCTGGCCCCGCGCCTCTTGCCCTATGCCGAGCCGGTCTGGCAGCGCCTGGCCGAGCTGCGCCGCCGCGGGGCGCGCATCCTGTTCGAGGGTGCCCAGGGCGCCATGCTCGACGTCGACCACGGCACGTACCCGTTCGTCACCTCGTCCAATACGCTCGCGGCCCAGGCGGCGCTCGGCGCCGGCACCGGGCCGGACGGCGTGGGCTACGTGCTCGGCATCACCAAGTCCTACACCACGCGCGTGGGCGAGGGGCCGTTCCCGACCGAGCTCACGGACGAGATCGGCCGGGGCCTCGGCGAGCGCGGCCGCGAGTTCGGCACGGTCACCGGCCGGCCGCGGCGCTGCGGCTGGTTCGATGCCGTGCTGGTGCGCCAGGCGGTGCGCATCGGCGGCATCCACGGCCTGGCACTGACCAAGCTCGACGTCCTCGACGGCATGGAGCGGCTCAAGGTCTGCACTGCCTACCGGCACTTCGGCCAAACCCTGCACCATCTGCCCGCCGGCATGACCGCCCAGGCGGGCGTAGAGCCGGTCTACGAGGAGCTGGACGGCTGGGCCGAGAGCACCCGCGGCGCGCGCAGCTTCGCCGAGCTGCCGGCGGCGGCGGTCAAATACGTCAAGTTCCTGGAGGAGCTGGTCGAGGCGCC
>CAZXYL010000384.1:0-4283 GCA_964644915.1 uncultured Geminicoccaceae bacterium | reverse complement strand
CTGCCGAATCGGTTTTGACAGACAGGGCGGCGAACGTACACTCTCGCTCCAGCTCGAAAAATCGCTACGCCAACCGAGCCAGACTTCAGGGAAGGAGAGGCTGATGAGGACCGGCACGCGCCTTTGCGCCGCTCTCGGCATGGTCATCGGGATGACGCTCGCCCCGTGGGCGGCCAACGAAGCGGGATCGCAGGATCTCAAGGACATCACCGTCGCCGTCCCGAACCCGTCCGCGGTCACCTGGATGCCGCTGTGGGTCGCCATCGGCGAGGGTTACTTCGAGGACGAAAGCCTGAACATCAACGTCGAGGCGGTGGATGGCTCGTCGCAGGTGCTCCAGGCCATGGCCGCAGGCAATGCCGAGATCGGCACGCCCGGGCCGGGGCCGGTCCTGGCCGCCCGCGCCCGCGGCGAGGACGTGGTGTTCATCTACAACCTCTACCCCAAGAGCGTGTTCGGACTGATGGTCCGGGAGGAAGCGGACTATCAGGCGCCGGCGGATCTCCAGGGCCAGGTGATCGGCGTCGGCACGGCCGACGGCGCCGAGGTCGCGTTCACCCGCGCGATCCTGAGCGACGCGGGCATGGAGGAAGGCGAGGACTACGAGTTCCTGCCGGTGGGCGACGGCGGGCTCGCCGCCGCGGCCTTCCTGCGCGGCGACGTCGAGGCCTATGCCGCCGCCGTCAGCGATGCCGCGATCATGCGCTCGCGCGGCCTCAATCTGCGCGAGATCACGCCCGAGGAGTACCTCAGCTACTTCGGCAACGGCTTCGCCGCGATGGCACCCTACATCGAGGAAAACCCCGATGTGATCGAGGGCTTCGGGCGCGCGCTCGTGCGCGGCACCGAGTTCGGCATGGACGAGGCCAACGCGGAGGTGGCGCTCGAGCACATGAAGGCCGGCAACCCGCAGGAGGGCGAGGACCCCGCGTTCGCCGCCGCCCTGCTCGATGCCGTCGCCGAGCGGATGACGCCTCTGGACCAGTCCAACGGCTGGGGCTACCAGCCTGCGGAGCACTGGCAGCTCTGGCACGAGAGCCAGGTCGAAACGGGTGCTCTCAGCGAGCCCTTGCCCGACCTGGAAGCCGCCTACAGCAACGACTTCGTCGAGGGCTGGAACCAGGGTGCGCAGTAGTGAGCGTTGCGGCACCTGAACGTGCGCCGGCCGGCCTCACGGGCCGGCCGGTCTACGAGCTCCAGGGCGTCAGCAAGACCTTCACCAGGCGCAACGTCCATGCGCTCGACCATGTCGATCTCGTGCTCACCGAGGGCAGCTTCGCCGCGGTGATCGGCGCCAGCGGCTGCGGCAAGTCGACCCTGCTCAAGATCATGGCCGGGCTGCTGCCGCCGTCCTCCGGCCGCGTGGTCCTGGCCGGCGTGCCGGTGCTGGGCCCCCGGCGCGACATCGGCATGATGTTCCAGCAGGCGACGCTCTTCCCGTGGCGGACCACGATCGAGAATGTCGTGCTCCCGATCGAGATCCGCGAGGGCCGGAGCGCCGCGCGGGCCAAGCACGACGAGGCACGGGGCCTGCTCGAGCTGGTGGGGCTCCAGGGCTTCGAGCAGGTCTACCCGAACGAGCTCTCAGGCGGCATGGCGCAACGCGCGGCGATCTGCCGGATGCTGATCACCGCGCCGACCGTGCTGCTCCTGGACGAGCCGTTCAGCGCGCTCGACGAGCTGAGCCGCGACTTCATGAACATGGAGCTGCAGCGCATCTGCATGGAGCGCCATGCGACGACCTTCCTGGTCACCCACTCGATCCCCGAGGCGGTGATCCTCTCCGACGTGGTCTACGTCATGTCGCCGCGGCCCGGGCGCTTCGTCGAGGCGGTCAGGGTCGACCTGCCCCGCCCGCGCACGCTCGACATGATCACCGAGCCGCGCTTCGGCGCGCTGGTCCAGCGTATCCGCGCCCAGCTCGACAAGGGAGCCTTCCTATGACGCACGCACAGGCGACGGTCGCGGCGACCGGCACGCCGGACCAGACGGTCTGGGCCGAGCAGGTCTCCTGGATCGACCGCATCCCGCGTTCGGTCGCGATGATACTGCTGCTGGTGGCCTTTCTCGCCGTCTGGCAGCTGGTCTACGAGCTGCGGCTGCTCTCGCCGATCATCCTGCCCTCCCCCCTCGAGACCGTGGCCGATCTCGTCTTCGTCGGCCGGAACCTCGTCACCGGCGACTACATGCTGGCGGCCTTGTGGGTCACCACGCAGGAGGTGCTGCTCGGCTTTGCGATCGCCATCGGCCTGGGCTTCCTGCTCGGTCTTCTGGTCGGCGAGACCGCGTTCGGCGAGCGCGCGGTCATGCCCTATCTGGTCGCGATCAACGCCATGCCGAAGGTTGCCTTTGCGCCGCTGTTCGTGTCCTGGCTGGGCTTCGGCATCGCATCCAAGGTGGCGCTCGCCGCCTTCATCGCTCTGTTTCCGGTGATCGTGGGCACGGCTGCCGGCCTGCATGCGGCGGATCAGAACGCGCGCATGCTGTTCCGCACCATGGGGGCGAGCCGCCTGCAGACGTTGATCAAGCTCAAGCTGCCGGTCGGGATGCCGCATTTCTTCGCCGGGCTGAAGAACGCCGCCGTGCTGGTCGTCGTGGGCGCGGTGGTCGGCGAGTTCCTGGGCGGCGGCAAGGGCTTCGGCGAGCTGATCCGCGTCGCCGCCTCCCAGCTCAACACGCCGCGGGTCTTCTCGCTGATCATCTACCTGAGCCTCCTAGGCCTCGCGACGTTCTGGATCGTGGTCTGGCTCCAGCGGCGCCTGGTGTTCTGGCACAAGGAGACGGTCGCCGACGAGGGCCTCGCGAACTAGGCCGGGCGAGCGCTGGGAAGAGGGCCCGGACGGGTGCGGTCGTCGGGGTTGACCTGGGCGGCACGTTCGCCGGTCCGATCCTGGCCGGGCCGGCTCATGAGGGGCGGACCACCAACGCCCGGATTGCCCGCTTCACCCTCGACAACGTGATCCTCAGCCCCCACAACGCCGGCCTCAGCAAGGAAGCCGCGATCCGTGTCTCTTGCCGGACGCGAGGACGGCAGGGCGGCGTAGGATGATGTCGGTGCCGGCGCGGCGGGTTTCGGCGGCGGCGATGATGGCCTGGTGGATGCGCGCCCGCCGCTCCGGCTCCTGGGCCTCGAGGAGCAGCGCCGCACGCACGGCGCCGCTGTGGATCAGGTCCAGGATGGCTTCGGCGCGGTCGGTGCGCCATTGCAGGTCGATCCGCAGGGTGCCGACGTCGCGAAAGCCGGCGCTGCGCAGCGCGCGACGGCATTCGGCCGGATCGCTGAACCGCATCGGCGGCGGCGCCGGCGGAAGAGCCAAGTCGGCGAGGCCATGCGCCGCGAGCGCGGCCGCGACGATCTGCAGGAGGTCGTCGTCCTGCGCACATTGGGTGAAGGCGTAGGTGCCGCCTGGCCGCAGCACGCGATGGGCCTCGGCGATCGCCGCCTCCGGCTGCGCCAAGTGCATGATGCCGAACAGGCAGACGACGTGGTCGAAGGCGCCCGCCTCGAACGGCAGGCGCTCCGCGTCGCCCTCCCCGAACCGGAGCGTCGGATGGTTGCGGCGCGCTCGGGCCACCATCGCGTGCGCGAAGTCGACGCCTTCGGCCTTGGCGCCGCGCCCGGCCGCCGCCGCGGCGAAGTGGCCCGGGCCGCAGCACACGTCCAGCACGGCCTTGCCGGCGAGGTCGCCGAGTGCCGCCAGGACGTGGGGGATCGCCTGCTTGGTGATCGTGCTGAACAGCGCATCGTAGCTGTCGGCGCGCGCCATCCAGCCCGCATGCTCCGCCTCACGAAAGGACCCGGCCATGGTCGACCTGCCAGGGCAGAAGCGTGAGAGGCAAGCATAGCAGATCTCGAAAACGGGAGCCTGCCCGCAACGCGCTGGCCGGCATCCGCCGCAAGCCCGACCCTTGGTGGCGGCGGGGTAAGGTCTTCATGGCGCCGGGCTGGCACTGGCCTGCTGCGTCGTGGCGGGGCGCCCGTGCAGCGTCACCAGGGTGATGCGGTTGGTGCTGCTCGGTGGGTCAGGAGGTTGCCTTCCTGGGTCGGCCGCAGGTGCCGGATGATGCCGGCGTCGACGCCGCCCGAGGGCATGGGGGCCCTGGCGATGGGATGGACCACGTCAGGGGTGCGCCAGGCGTCTCAGATTTACTCGGTACCCAAATCGCCGCAGAAGATCTTGGCCGGCAGCATGAGGCCGATGCCGGTGTCCTTGAAGTCGCCGAAGTTGGCGGTCGCAGAGCTGCGCTCGGCCAGGATCGCGAGTGCCACGCCGACGATCCGC
>CAZXYL010000383.1:0-3477 GCA_964644915.1 uncultured Geminicoccaceae bacterium | reverse complement strand
CCTGCACAAGGTGGACTGGCGCGCCGTGGGTCTCGAGGGCTTCGGCCGGCCGGGCAGCTACTTCAGCCGGCAGATCGCCCGCTGGACCCGCCAGTGGCAGGCCTCGAAGACGCGCGAGATCCCGGAGATCGACCGGCTGGTCGAATGGCTGCCGGCGCACATCCCCGAGGGCGAGGACGAGACCACGATCGTGCACGGCGACTTCCGCGTCGGCAATCTCCTGTTCCATCGCGCCGAGCCGCGCGTCATCGCGATCCTCGACTGGGAGCTCTCGACCCTCGGCCACCCGCTCGCGGACCTCGCCTTCAACTGCATCCTCTATCACTCCACGCCCGAGGATTACGGCGGCGTCATGGGCCTCGACCTCGTGGCCCTCGGCATCCCCGCGGAGGAGGACTACGTGGCTCGCTACTGCACGCGCGTCGGGCGGCGGGAGGGCATCACGGCGTTCCACCTCGCGTTTTCCATGTTCCGCTTTGCCGTGATCTTCGAGGGCATCGCCCAGCGCGCCCGCATCGGCACGGCGGCATCCGCCGACGCCGCCCAGGTCGGCCGGCTGAGCGTTGCGTTCGCCGGGCGCGCCTGCTCGCTCATCGATCGATGATCAGAGGCCGGTCCGGGATGCCTTCGGCCGCATCGATCGCCCGCTGACGGGCGGGATGTGTTATGGAAGAGATCCACGATCATCGAAAGGGGAAGGTCGTGGCGGCGAAGTCTTCCGGCGCGGGGTCCGGTCGGGCGAAGGACGCGGCCGCCTCTGCCGAGGAGCGTCGTTCCGGTCACGCACGCGTCCGGGACGACCCCGAGCGCGCGCGTCTGCGGGCCCTGTTCGACAAGGCGCCTACCTTCGTCGCGGTGCACGAGGGCCCCGATCACGTCTACGTCTACGTCAACCCGATGGTCGCGCGCACGGTCTCCCGGCCGTTGCTCGGGCGCGCCATGCGTGATGCGTTCCCGGAGCTGGAGCGGCAAGGTCTGCTGGCGCGCTACGATGAGGTCTACCGCAGCGGCGAGCCCTCGATCGTCCCGGAACAGCGCATCGTAGTCGAGCATCGCAGCACCGGCGAGCGGGACGAGAGGTGGTTCAACCACGTTCTCCAGCCCTGGTTCGGCGAGGACGGCCGGATCCGCGGGCTGATCAGCATCGCCTTCGAGGTCACGCATCCGGTGCGCAGCCGGCACGCCCTGGAGGAGAGCGAACATCGCTTTCGCGCCCTCGTCGACAGCGCGCCGGTGATGCTCTGGATGTCCGGGCCGGACCGCCTGTGCACCTACTTCAACCGGAGCTGGCTCGAGTTCACCGGGCGGACGCTCGAGCAGGAGCTGGGCCAGGGCTGGATCGAAGGTATGCACCCCGACGACCGCGAACGCTGCCTCGCGAGCTTCGGCACGTCGATCGCGGCCCGAAAACCGTGCCGAATCGAGTACCGGCTCCAAGCCGCCGACGGCGAGTACCATTGGGTCCTGGACCACGCAATGCCGCGATTCGCGCCCGAGGGCGGCTTTCTCGGCTATTTCGGCTCCGCCATGGACATCACCGACCGCAAGCAGGCGGAGCAGGCGCTGCGGGAGAGCGAGGAGCGCTACCGGACCCTCTTAGAGCGCGCGAACGATGCGATCTTCGCGTTCACGGTCGAGGGCGACGGCAAGCCCGGCCGGTACGTGGAGGTGAACGACGTCGCCTGCCAGCGCCTGGGCTATAGCCGGGACGAGCTGCTGGCACTGACCCCCGAGGCCATCGTCGACACCGGTGATATCCCCTACGGCGACGCTCTCGACGACGCGATGCGCAAGCTGCGCACGTCGGAGTCGATCGTGGTCGACCGGGTCCACGTCGCCAAGGACGGGCGGCGGATCCCGGTCGAGGTGAGCGCCACGCTCCTGGAGCTGAAGGGCAAGCCGACCGTGATCCTGATCGCTCGCGACGTCACCGAGCGCAGGCGTGCCGAGGCCGCCATCAAGGAGAGTGAGGAGCGGCTGCGCTTCACCCTGGAAGCGGCGCGGGTCGGCACCTGGGACTGGGACATGACCACCGGCCGGGTCCACTGGTCGGACAACCTCGAGGTGATCCACAATCTGACGCCCGGTTCGTTCGGCGGCGATTTCGAGAGTGTTCTGCGCGACGCCCATCCCGAGGACCGCAAGCGGGTCATGGACACGATCCGCAGGGCCGCCGAGGACACCGGCTTGTACCAGGTCGAGTACCGGCTGTCCTGCGAGGGCGGATCCGAGCGCTGGGTCGAGGCCAAAGGCCGCCTGATCCGGGACGCCGGCGGGCGCCCGGTGCGCATGGCCGGCATCTGCATGGACGTAACCGAACGGAAGCGGTCGGAGCAGGTGCAGCAGCTCCTGCTGCACGAGCTGCAGCACCGCGTGAAGAACACGCTCGCGGTCGTGCAGTCGCTCGCGCACCAGGCGCTCCGCACGTCGCCTTCCCCGGACGCGTTCGCGCAGGCCTTCCAGGGGCGCCTCGCCGGCCTCGCCGAGGCGCACAGTCTGCTCGCCAAAACCAACTGGAAAGGCGCCGATCTGCACGATCTGGTGACCGCCGAGCTCGCGCCATGGGAGCCAGGTCAGCGGCTGCAGCTGGCCGGTGAGCCGGTGGTCCTGCCACCCCAGGCGGCACTCACGGTCGGCATGGTGCTGCACGAGCTCGCGACCAACGCCATGAAGCACGGCGCGCTCTCCGTCTCCACAGGGCGCCTGGAGGTCTCCTGGCAGCTGGAGGCGCGGCCCGAGGGGCGCCTGCTCACGCTCGATTGGGTCGAGGTCGGCGGCCCGCGGGTGCGGCCGCCCGCACACCGCGGCTTCGGCACCCATCTGATCGAGCGGAGCGTCAGGTATGAGCTCGACGGCCACACCTCGCTCGAGTTCCCGGCCGGAGGTGTCCGCTGCCGACTCGTGTTCCTGCTGCCGCCGCCGCCGCGCCCGTTCGCCGGCGCAGCGCCGGACACGTCCGGCCGCCGGGCGGGCCAAGGAGACGCGTCCGCCTGAGGCGCGCGAGGCTGGCCCGCTGGCCTCCACCCGCCCCTTGTGCCAAGCTGACGCGCGAAGGATCAGGGGGCGGTCATGGATTTCGGCTATTCGCCCAAGGTCGAGGAGCTGCGCGCGCGCCTTCTGGTGTTCATGGAGGAGCACGTCGTCCCCCAGATTGCCGCCTGGGAGCGCGAGGGCGAAGCGGGCGTCTGGCCGCCGTCCATGATTGAGCCGCTCAAGGACAGGGCCAAAGGGCAGGACTTGTGGAACCTGTTCCTGCCGGGCCTGCGTGACGACGAGCCGGGGACCCGCCTGTCCAACCTCGAATACGCGCCCCTCGCCGAGATCATGGGGCGGGTGTTCTGGGCGTCGGAAATCTTCAACTGCTCCGCACCCGACACCGGCAACATGGAGCTCCTGCACCTGTTCGCCACGCCCGAGCAGCGTGAGCGCTGGCTCATGCCGCTCCTGAACGGCGAAATCCGCTCCTGCTTCGCCATG
>CAZXYL010000382.1:0-1666 GCA_964644915.1 uncultured Geminicoccaceae bacterium | reverse complement strand
CCGCGAGCTGGAGTGCTCGGTCTCGGGCCTGATGCACCCGCAGTACCCGCTGCCGGACATCAAGCACCTGATCGACCGGCTGCACACCAAGGATGCCCTGCGCTTCCTCGACCTCGAGATCGCCGGCCCGACCGAGATCATGCCCGGCGTCTACTGCGAGCCGGCGAACGCCCACACCGAAGGCTCGATGAACGTGGTGGTCGAGACCGCCGAAGGCCTCGCCAACATCTGCGGCGACGTCATCTACGACTTCCAGGACCAGATCATCGAGCCCGTGCGCCAGACCCAGTTCATGGAGCCGCAGGTCACCGGCAACCACGCCGGCTCCAAGCGCTCGGAGAAGGCGCAGATCAAGCGGCTGCTCAACGGCTTCAAATTCCTGTGCCCGATCCACGACAAGCCCGCGCTGATCGAGCACCAGCAGGTGGTGGGCCGGATCGAGGGCGAGATCCCGGGCTCGACCGTGCAGTCCTACCCGCGGCGCCACTGGTTCGCCGCCTGATCACGTGGGCCGCCCGGGGGAGGACCAGGCATGACGCACGCCGTGCTGCGCCCGGAGTTTCGTGACCTGATCGACGAGTTCGCGCCGGTGGGGCAGCTCGGCACCGGCTTCGAGTTCACCGAGGGGCCGATCTGGCATCCGGTCGAGCACTACCTGCTGTTCTCCGACATGCCGGGCGACGTGCGGCGGCGCTGGGACCGCCGGGGCGGCGTGCGCGAGGTCAGGAAGCCGTCCAACAAGTGCAACGGCATGACCTACGATGCCGATCTGAACCTGATCGTCTGCGAGCACGCGACCTCGTCGCTGGCCCGCGAGCGCCCCGACGGCCGGCGCGAGATCCTCGCCTCGCACTACGAGGGACGCGAGCTCAACAGCCCGAACGATGTGTGCGTGCACTCGGGCGGCTCGATCTACTTCACCGACCCCTGGTACGGGCGGATGCCGGTCTACGGCATCGAGCGGCCGCGCCAGCTCGGCTTCCAGGGCGTCTACCGCGTGCCGGGCGGGCGCGCGGGCGGCGAGCCGGAGCTTCTGGTCGAGCGCATGCTCTTCGATCAGCCGAACGGGCTCTGCTTCTCCCCCGATGAGAAGCTCCTCTATGTCAACGATACCGCGCAGGCGCTGATCCGCGTCTTCGAGGTCGAGGCGAGCGGCCGGCTCAGGGACGGCCGCGTGTTCGCGAGCGGCATCCGCTCCGAGCTCGAGCCGGGCGTGCCGGACGGCATGAAGTGCGACGCGCAAGGCAACGTCTGGGTGACCGCGCCGGGCGGCTTATGGGTCTACTCGCCCGAGGGCGCGTTGCTCGGCAAGGTGCGCGTGCCCGAGATGGCCGCCAACCTGCACTGGGGCGGCGAGGACTTCCGCACGCTGTTCGTCTGCGCCACGCACTCGGTCTACACGGTGCCGACCAAGGTCGGCCCGCGCAACGAGCCGTTCATGCGGGTGGCACGGGCGCCCGCGCCGGCTTCGGTTCCGCCGCCTTCCGCAGGCGAGACTTCCACGGATCCTGTGGACGGGCTCCGCCTCGATCCCGCCCGCTGCGCCCTGATCATCCAGGACATGCAGAACGATGTGGTGATGGACGGCGGCGCGTTCGCGGCGTCCGGCAGCCCGCAGCACTGTCGCGAGCAGAGGTGCATCGAGAACATTCGCCGCCTCGCCGAG
>CAZXYL010000381.1:0-1799 GCA_964644915.1 uncultured Geminicoccaceae bacterium | reverse complement strand
CCGGCGCGGCTGTGAACCTGGACCAATCGCTTGTCCTGCGAGAGCAGGAGATAGTGCCGAAGGCTCGCAATCTTCTGGTAGCACTGCCACTTGCGGCCGGTGTCGTCCGCCTCGGTCGAGGGCGACATGACGTCGACGATCAGCACCGGCTCAGCGATCACCGGGGTCGTGAGGTCGAGCGGGCTGCAGGTCACCACCACATCGGGGATCGCCGAGATCTCCTCGGTCACGATCTGCGGGCCGTCGACCAGCGCGCGACAAGGCCCACCCGGCAGCACGGCACGCAACATCCCATGGATGTTGCTCTTGATGATCGAGTGCTTCATCGAGGCCGGCGCCATCATCCGCGGCCAGCCGTCGATGAACTCCCAGCGCTCGGGCTGGCGCGCGTGCCATTCCTGAAACTCCGCGACCGTGCGCGGCCAGTCGTCCCGGGGTGCGGCCTTCGCCATGTCGTGCTCCCGCCTTGGCTCGGCGCATCCTAGCCGATCGCCTCGCGAGATGGCATGACAACAGGCTTTGCCTCGGCCGCGACGATGGCGCAAAAGAAAGGATCGCCTGATCGCAGACGGATTGCCGCCATGCTGAGCCCGACCTTTCCCGCCGTGCATCTGCCGCATCTGGAGCGCGTCGAGCTGCCGCCGGTGATGCGCGTGCGTCTGCGCCAGCCGGTCGCCGAGCCCGTGGCCGACGTCGAGGGCGCGGTGCGGGACGCCGTGTCCAGAAGCCGCCGGCTCGAGGGCCTGCCGCGCGGCGCCGAGGTCGCGGTGGCGGTCGGCAGCCGCGGCATCGCCAGGATCCCGGTGCTCGCGCGCACGGTCGTGGCGGCGCTCAAGGCCATGGGCCTGGAGCCTTTCATCGTGCCGGCCATGGGCAGCCACGGCGGGGCGACGGCCGAGGGCCAGCGCGGCGTGCTGGCCAAGCTCGGCATCACCGAGGAAAGCGTGGGCGCACCGATTCGCGCCACCATGGACACGGTCGAGTACGGCGCCACCCTGGATGGCATCCCGTGTCGCTTCGATGCCAACGCCGCCAGGGCGGACGCGGTGGTACTGATCGCCCGCGTCAAGTCGCACACGAGCTTCGACCGGCCGATCGAGAGCGGCCTGGTCAAGATGACCGCGGTCGGCCTCGGCAAGCAGGAAGGCGCGCGCAACGTGCATCGGCTGGGCCCCCGCGGCTACACCGAGGTGCTGCCGGCGCTGGCCAGGATCGCGCTCGAGCGCAGCCCGGTCGCCTATGGCATCGCCGTGGTCGAGAACGCACAGAAGCAGCTGGTCACGGTCGAGGGCGTGGAACCCGAGGACTTCTTCGCCGTCGACGAACGCCTGCTCGTGCGGGCGAAGAGCCTGCTCGCGCGCCTGCCGTTCGGGCAGATCGACGGCCTGATCGTCGAGCGCATGGGCAAGGAGATCAGCGGCACGGGCATGGACATCGCGATCACCGCGCGCGCCGACATCCGCGGCATCCCGAACGCGCCCAAGCCTTTCATCCATCGCCTCGCCGTGCTCGGGCTCACCGAGGAGACGGGCGGCAACGCGGTTGGCGTCGGTATTGCCGACTTCATCCCGCTCGCGATGGCGAACCGCCTCGATCTGGTGTCCACCTACATGAACACGCTCACCGCCACCACGGTGGAGAAGGCGCGCGTGCCCATGGTGCTGCCGGATGAGCGCACGGTGCTGCGCGCCGTGGTCGCCTCCTGCTGGGCGACCGAGGTGGCGAGCGTCCGCTGGTGCCAGATCCGCGACACCCTCTATCTCGGCGAGGCGCTGATCTCCCCCGCGCTGCTCGCGGAC
>CAZXYL010000380.1:0-8673 GCA_964644915.1 uncultured Geminicoccaceae bacterium | reverse complement strand
GTCGTTGGTCCAATAGCCGTACTTCTCGACCGTGGGCGGGTTGACCACCCCGGCGATGTGGCCGGAACCAGCGAGCACGAACCGGGTGTCGCCGCGATAGAGCTGGGTCCCGGTGTAGGTCGAGCGCCAGGGCGCGATGTGATCCTCGCGGGTCGAAAGCAGGTAGACCGGCAGACGGATCTTGCGCAGGTCGATCGGGGTGTCGCAGAGCGTGATCCCGCCCGGCTCGACCAGCTTGTTCTCCTGATAGCACTTGCGCAGGTAGAAGCTGTGCATGGCGTACGGCATGCGCGTGCTGTCGGAGTTCCAGTACAGGAGATCGAACGGGAACGGCTCCTTGCCGAGGAGGTAGTTGTTGACCACGAACGACCAGATCAGATCGTTGGCGCGCAGCATGTTGAAGGTGGTCGCCATCTCCCGGCCGTCGAGATAGCCGCGCTTGGCCATCATGGCGTCCATGGCCGCGAGCTGCTCCTCGTCGATGAACACGCCGAGCTCGCCCGGGTCCTCGAAGTCGATCAGCGTGGTGAAGAAGGAGGTCGCCTTGATCCGGTCGTCCCCCTTGGTCGCCATATAGGCGAGCGTGCTGGCGAGCAGCGTGCCGCCGAGACAGTAGCCGATCGAGGTGATCTCGCGCTCGCCGGTCGCCTGCTCGATCGCGTCGAGCGCCGCGAGCGAACCCTCGACCATGTAGTCCTCGAAGCTCTTGTCGGCGTAGTGCTCGTCGGGATTGACCCACGAGATCACGAATACCGTGAAGCCCTGATCGACGGCATATTTGATGAAGCTGTTCTTGGGCTGCAGGTCGAGAATGTAGAACTTGTTGATCCAGGGCGGGATGATGAGCAGCGGCCGCCGGTGCACCTGCTCGGTGCTGGGCGCGTATTGCAGAAGCTGGATCAGGTCGTTCTGGTAGATGACCTTGCCCGGCGTGAGCGCGATGTTCTTGCCGAGCTCGAACGCCTCGAGATCCGTCATCTTGATGGCGAGCTTGCCGTCGCCGCGCTCCAGGTCCTCGAGCAGGTGCCTGAGGCCGCGCAGCAGGTTCTCGCCCTGCGATTCCATGGTCAGGCGCAGCACCTCCGGGTTGGTCGCGACGAAGTTGCTGGGCGCCATGGCGTCGACGAACTGGCGCGTGTAGAAGTCGACCTTCTGCTTGGTCTTCTCGTCGAAGCCGTCGACCTCGTTGACCGTATTGATCAGCCAGCGCGAGGTCAAAAGGTAGGACTGCTTGATGAAATCGAACAGCGCGTGGTCCTCCCACGCGGGATCGCGGAAGCGCCGGTCGCCGCGCTCGGGCTCGGCCACCGGCGAGGGCGACTGGCCGAGCATGCGCTGGCCGGTGTTGTGCCACAGGCGCAGATAGTCGTTCCAGAGCGAGAACTGCGCCTGCATCACGGTCGTGGGATCGGTCATCAGGCGCGCAGTCAGCTCGAGAAAGGTCCGGCTCAGGTTGAGGGGGTCGGCCGGCGCGGTCTCGCCGTTGGTGCGACACTGGCGCTCGCTGAACTCGTGCAGGAGCTTGTGGCTCTTCTCGGCGATCTCGCCCATGATCTCGGCCACTTCCTCCCGGTCGCGCTTCGCCGTTTCCTGTTGCTTGGCCATCGGAGCTTCCTCTATGTTTTTATGCCGCTAGCGTGCCGCTTCGCATTCGAGGATCCCGTGATCAGCGGATCGGGCGCGCGCGACAGCCTCGTCTCCGACCGGCGCCGCAAACCTCGGTAAAGCCACAGTCAGCTGATCCACCCATGGGCGCTCGCCCTTGTAAACGATCCCGGCACGCTGGCCAACTGCCTCCTGGGCCACACTTTTCGTCCAAATGGGCGCAAAAATGGTCCAGGGCAAGACTGGTGCGCGTTCGGCGTGACCCCGGGGCAACACTTGTGCTCCTTCGGGCATGCCTCGGGATGCTGGCCGTTATCACCGTTCAAGGTTGCCAGCTGCTTAACGTTCCACCGGCGGAGGGGCCGATCGGCGCCACGCCGATCGAGGCGACGCCGCCGGCGGTGCCCGGCTATCCGGCCCTGCACACGGTGCCGCCGCGCCCGCAGCTCAGCTATCCGGTCGAGCAGCGGCGGACGATCGCCGAGGCGCTGATCAGCGATCGCGAGAACGCCCGCTACACCAGCCAGCTGGTGCGCCACCGCAGCGGCCTGACCGAGCTGCCGCCGCCGCCCCGGCCCGACGTGCCGGCGGCCGAAGCGGCCGAGAGCATCGTCCCGGCGCCGCAGCCTCGAATGCCCGCGACCACGCTGCCGCCGCCGCCGGCGCTCCAGGACCGCACCGTTACGGACGACGAGCGCCGGGCGCTGAGCGAGGCCGCGACCGAGCTGGACGAGGGCAGCCTGAGCGACTTCATCCGCGAGATGGTACGTGACACTGGGCCGCCCGAGGACGCCCAGCCCATCATCGTGCCGGGGCCGCCTGCGAGCTCCGAGCCGGCGGCCGCAGCCCCGGCGCCGACCGCGCAGGCCGAGCCGGAGAGCGCCGCCAGTGGCCTCTTCGGCTGGCTGAGAGATCTGTTCGCCGGCGGCGGGGCCGATGCGGCCGATGCGGCGCCACCCGACCAGCCGGCGCCGGCACCGGACGAAGCGGACGAGGTCCCGATCGCTCCGCCGGCGCAGAGCGCGCCCGCCGCGCCTGTGCCCGCCGCTCCGGCGCCCGTTCCGGACGCACGACCCGATCTGCCCGGGGCGGTCGCCGCGGTGGCGCCGGCACCCGACGCGCCGCGGCCCGGCCCGGCTCGGGCGCAGCTCGAACGATTGATCGAGCCACCGCCTCCCGCCCCGGGGCGGAGCGCGCCGGCCGCCGAATGAGCATGCCAGCGCGCGGCCGCCGTGCTATACCGCCGCGGCGCGCGGGCACGATCCATGAGGTACGCCAACCGCGATGAGAACGCCCCAGTTCCACCGCATCCGCCGGCTGCCGCCTTACGTCTTCAGCGAGGTCAACGCGATGAAGGCGGCGGCGCGCGCGGCCGGCCACGACATCGTCGACCTCGGCATGGGCAACCCGGACCGGCCGCCGCCCCGGGCCGTGGTCGACAAGCTGGTCGAGGTGCTCCAGGACCCGCGCACGCACCGCTACTCGACCTCGCGCGGGATCCCCGGGCTGCGCCGCGCGCAGGCCGCCTATTACGAGCGCCGCTTCGGGGTGCGGCTCGACCCCGAGAGCGAGATCATCGTCACGCTCGGCTCCAAGGAGGGGCTCGCCAACCTCGCCCAGGCGATCACGGCGCCCGGCGACGTCATCCTGGCGCCCAACCCGAGCTACCCGATCCACCCTTACGGCTTCATCATCGCCGGCGCCGCGATCCGCCACGTGCCGATGGTGCCGGGCGCGGATCTGATGGCCGATCTCGCCCGCGCGGTGCAGCACTCGGTACCGCCGCCGACCGCGCTGGTGCTCAACTTCCCCGCCAATCCCACGGCGCAGGTGGTCGATCTCGCGTTCTATAGGGAAGTGGTCGAGTTCGCCCGCCGGCACGAGATCTTCATCCTCTCGGACCTCGCGTATGCCGAGATCTGGTTCGAGGCGCCGCCGCCCTCGATCCTGCAGGTGCCGGGGGCCAAGGAGGTCGCGGTCGAGTTCACCTCGATGAGCAAGACCTACAACATGCCGGGCTGGCGGATCGGCTTCGCGGCCGGCAACCCGCCCCTGGTCGCGGCGCTCACCCGCATCAAGTCGTACCTCGATTACGGCGCCTTCACGCCGATCCAGGTCGCGGCGACGGCCGCGATCAACGGCTGCGACGATGCCATCGAGGCGATCCGCACCCAGTATCGCGAGCGGCGTGACGTGCTGGTGGAGGGCCTGTGCGCCGCCGGCTGGCCGGTGCCGTCGCCGCCGGCCACGATGTTCGCCTGGGCGCCGATCCCCGAGCCGTTCCGCCAGCTCGGCTCGCTCGAGTTCGCGAAGCTCCTCCTGACCGAGGCCAAGGTCGCCGTCTCGCCCGGCATCGGCTTCGGCGAGTACGGCGAGGGCTACGTGCGCCTGGCGCTGGTCGAGAACCGGCAGCGGATCCGCCAGGCGGCGCGCAACGTCAGGGCGTTCCTGAACGCGTCCGCCGCCGGCCGCACGGTCGGCGCCGTCGCGGTGGCCTGAGCATGGACGAGCCGCTCCGCCTGGGCGTGGCCGGCCTCGGCACGGTCGGCGCTGCGCTCCTGAAGCTTCTCGAGAAGAACCGCGAGCCGCTGGCACAACGGGCCGGGCGCCCGATCGAGGTGGTGGCGGTGTCCGCCCGCGATCGCCGGCGCGAGCGGGGGGTCGATCTCGGCCGGTTCCGCTGGTACGACGATCCCCTGGGGCTTGCGGCCGATCCCGAGGTCGACATCGTGGTCGAGTTGCTCGGCGGCGCCGACGGCCCGGCGCTGGCGCTCGCGCGTGCGGCGCTGGGCGCCGGCAAGCCCGTGGTGACCGCGAACAAGGCGCTGCTCGCGCATCACGGGGCCGAGCTCGCGGCGCTGGCCGAGCGCAACGGCGCCACGATCGGCTTCGAGGCGGCGATCGCGGGCGGCATCCCGATCGTCAAGACCCTGCGCGAGGGCCTCGCCGGCAATCGCATCGGCCGCGTCTACGGCATCCTGAACGGCACCTGCAACTACATCCTGACCACCATGCGCGAGACCGGGCGCACCTTCGGCGAGGTGCTCAAGGAGGCGCAGGAGCTGGGCTTTGCCGAGGCCGATCCGAGCTTCGACGTCGACGGCATCGACGCGGCGCACAAGCTGGCGCTGCTCGCCGCGCTGGCGTTCGGCTGCCCGCCCGATTTCGATGCCGTGTACACCGAGGGCATCCGCCAGATCGCGCCGCTGGACATCGCCCTCGCCGACGAGATGGGCTACCGCATCAAGCTCCTGGGCGTCGCGCGCCTGACCGAGGCCGGGCTCGAGCAGCGGGTGCATCCCAGCATGGTGCGCATCGGCACGCCGATCAGCCAGGTCGAGGGGGTGTTCAACGCCGTGGTCGCCGAAGGCGATCAGGTCGACACGGTGTTCTTCGGCGGCCGGGGTGCCGGCGGCGCGCCGACCGCATCGGCGGTCGTCTCCGATCTCGCCGATCTCGCCAAGGGTGCGCGCCATCCGGTGTTCGCGATCCGCAGCGACGCGCTGACGCCCTTGCCGGCAGCCCCTATGGAGCGGCATCAGGGCGCCTACTACTTCCGGCTCATGGTGGTCGACCGGCCGGGCGTGATGGCGGACGTCACCGCATGCCTGCGCGATCACGACGTCTCGATCGAGGCGCTGATCCAGCGCGCGCGCAATCCCGGCGAGCTGGTGCCGATCGTGCTGACCACGCATGAGACCACGGAAGCCAGGATGACCGGCGCGCTCGCCCGGATCGGCGCGTTCCCGACCGTGCTCGAGCCGCCGCTGATGATCCGGATCGAAGCGCTTTAGCCCTTGCAATGGCCCGGTGCTTCGCGCAATCCCGAAGGCGCCGCGCAGCGGTGGACCGGCAGGCTCGTGGGAGATGACGATGGCGCAGTTCCACAGTGGGGATCGCAACCTGGCGCTCGAGGCCGTCCGCGTGACCGAGGCGGCGGCGATCGCGAGCGCGCGCTGGATGGGGCGCGGCGACGAGAAGGCGGCGGATCAGGCGGCGGTGGACGCCATGCGCTCGGCGCTCAACGTCCTCGACATCGAAGGCGTGGTGGTGATCGGCGAGGGCGAGCGCGACGAGGCGCCGATGCTCTACATCGGCGAGCGGGTCGGCAACGGCCAGGGCCCCAAGCTCGACATCGCCCTCGACCCGCTCGAAGGCACGACGATCACCGCGACCGGCGGGCCCAACGCGATCGCCTGCATCGCCATGGCGCCCGAGGGCTGCTTCCTCAACGCGCCGGACACCTACATGGACAAGATCGCGGTCGGCGGCGGGCTGCCCGAGGGCGTGGTCGACATCCGCGCGACGCCCAAGGAGAACCTCGCCAATCTCGCCCAGGCCAAGCGCGTGGAGGTGAGCGATCTCGTGGTGCTGATCCTCGACCGGCCGCGGCATCAGGAGCTGATCGGGGCGGTGCGCGCGGCCAAGGCGCGCATCCGGCTGATCGGCGACGGCGACGTCGCCGGCGTGATCGCGACCGCGCGGCCGGAGAGCGGCATCGACATCTACATGGGGATCGGCGGCGCGCCCGAGGGCGTGCTCGGCGCCGCCGCGCTGCGCTGCATCGGCGGCCAGATGCAGGGCCGGCTGCACTTCCGCAACGACGACGAGGCGGCGCGCGCGCGGCGCATGGGCATCACCGATCCCGAGCGCGTCTATGAGCTGGAGGAGATGGCCAAGGGCGACGTCATGTTCGCGGCCACGGGCGTGACCGACGGCACCATGCTCAGGGGCGTGCGCCGCTTCCCCGGCGGCATCGCCACCCATTCGATCGTGATGCGCTCGAAGAGCGGGACGGTGCGGGTGATCGAGGCCGAGCACTACCCGCGCCGCAAGGCGAACGTCGTGCCGCACTTCGAGGCCTGAGCGGGCTCGGTGGCCCTCGGCCTCGAGGTCGAGCGCTCGGTCTGCGGCCGTCGCTGGCGGCCGCGGCGCTACGACGAGGGGGCGGCGCTCGCGATCTGCCAGCGCCTGGGGCTGCCGGAGATCGTGGGGCGCGTGCTGGCCGGGCGCGGCCTGACCGTGGACACGGCGCCGGCCTTCCTGGCGCCGCGGATTCGCGACATCCTGCCGGATCCCGCGCATCTGCTCGATCTGGACACGGCGGTGGCGCGGCTTGCGGATGCGGTGCGCGCGGGCGAGAAGGTGGGCCTGCTCGGCGACTACGACGTCGACGGCGCCACATCGGTCGCCGTTCTGGCGCGCTATCTGCGCGCCGTGGGCCTCGACGTCGCGATCGATATCCCCGATCGGCTGGCGGAGGGCTATGGGCCCAACCCGGAGGCGTTCACCCGCCTCGCCGGGCAGGGCTGCCGCCTCGTGGTCACGCTGGACTCGGGCACCACGGCGTTCGATGCGCTGGCGTTTGCCGCCGAGCGCGGCCTCGAGGTCATCGTGGTCGATCATCACGCGGCCGAAGCGCGCCTGCCGCCGGCGCTGGCCGTGGTCAACCCCAACCGGTGCGACCAGACGAGTTCGGCGGGCGACCTCGCGGCGGTGGGCGTGACCTTCCTGCTCGCGGTCGGGCTCAATCGGGTCCTGCGTGCGCGCGGCCACTTTGCCGACCGCCCCGAGCCCGACCTGCGCCGCTGGCTCGATCTGGTGGCGCTCGGCACGCTGTGCGACGTGGTCCCGCTGTCCGGCCTCAATCGCGCGCTCGTGGCCCAGGGGCTCAAGGTCGCCGCGCGCGGCCTGAACCCGGGGCTCGCCGCGCTCGCGGGCGCGGCCGGGCTCGAGGGGCGGCTCACCGGCGACAGCTTCGGCTTCGCGCTCGGGCCGCGGATCAATGCCGGGGGCCGGGTCGGGCGCTCGGCGCTGGGGGCGGCGCTTCTGGTGAGCGAGGCGCCCGAAGAGGTGCACCGGATCGCGCAGGAGCTCGACCGCCTCAACCAGGAGCGGCGGCGCCTGGAGCGTCAGGTGCTGGCGGCCGCCGAGGCGGAGGTGGCACCGGCGCTCGCCCGCGATGCGCCGCTGCTGCTCGCGGCGGGTGAAGGCTGGTCGCCGGGGGTCGTGGGCCTCGCGGCCTCGCGGCTGGTCGAGCGCTACCACCGCCCGGCCCTGGTGATCGGCCTGCAGGACGGCATCGGCAAGGGCTCGGGCCGCTCGGTCCCGGGCTTCGATATGGGGGCCGCCGTGATCGCCGCGCGCCACGCCGGCCTGTTGCGCCAGGGCGGCGGCCATCCGATGGCGGCCGGCGTCACGGTGGAGGCCGAGCAGCTGCCGGCGCTCGAGGCCTTCCTCGCCGAGCGGTTGGGGCGCGAGCTGGGTGCGGCCCGGCCGGTCGCGGACGACTTCGAGCTGGACGGGGCGGTGCGCCCGGGCGCGGTCTCGGTGCCGCTCGCGAGCCGCCTCTTGGGGCTCGCACCCTTCGGCCGCGCCAACCCCGAGCCGCGCTTCATGGTCACGCAGGGCCGCATCTGGCAGGTGCGGCGGGTGGGCGACGCCCATCTCGACTGCCTGGTGTGCGATGCCACCGGCGGGCGGCTGCGCGCGGTCGCGTTCCGGGCCCAGGGTCTGCCGCTCGGCCAGGCGCTGCTCGAGGCGGCGGGCCGGCCCCTGCACCTCGCCGGCCGGATCAAGCTGGACCAGTGGCAGGGCCGGCTGCGGGCGAGCTTCCAGATCGAGGATGCCGCGGCGGTCTGAGACCGGCCGGCGCTAGAAGACCGCGACCAGCAGGCCCACGGCGGCGATCAGGCCCATGCCCGAGCAGGTCGCGGCGAGCCAGGGGAACGGCTTCGGCTGCGGGCGCACCAGCCGGCGCGGGGCCGGGTCGGGCTCGACCGGGCGGGCCCTCGGCGCCGGCTCCGCCTGGGGCTGCGGTGCCGGCGGCGCGGTCCAGGCGATGCCGGTATCGAAGATCACCCGCTCGAGCGCCTCGCCGCGGTCCGGGAAGTAGATCTCGCGCAGCACCTTCACGCCCTGCAGGCTGGAGCGCTCGCTGAGCTCCTTCGCCAGCTCGAGGGCCTCGTCCTGCTCCGGGAAGATGCCCTCGATCAGCCAGCGCTCGCCTTGCCTGGCATAGACCTCGAAGCTGATCTCGGCGTTCGCCTGCGCGGTCATGGGCCTGCC
>CAZXYL010000379.1:0-5445 GCA_964644915.1 uncultured Geminicoccaceae bacterium | reverse complement strand
GCCGCTGGAACAGGCCGTTCAGGGGGACCGAGACGTCGATCGCGCCGTCCAGGCGGTGGCAGGACGCGCATCTGGCTTCGAAGATCTCGCGCCCGGTCGGCGCCGGGGCGGTGGCGACCACGACGTCCGGCATCTCGTCGTCCTTTGGCGGCAGGACGACAAAAGGCAGGCGCTCGTTCACCTGCGCCTTCTTCAGGTTCTGCTCGAAGACCTTGCCGGCATCGCTCAGGACGATGATCTTCTCGTCGTCGGTCACGAGCACGATGTGGCCCGTGTCCAGGGTCGAGAGGTCGCGGATGCGATGGCCGATCTCGATCGGCTCCGCGTACATCACCCTGCCGTCCTCCATGCGCAGCCGGTACAGGGTCTGCCTCTTCAGCGACGCGACCAGGAGGTCGCCCTGCCAGAGCTCGAACTGACCCGGCCCGACCTGGGCCAGGTTGGAGGTCGCAACCGACGGCAGCCAGGCGAAGACGGGCTTGCGGTAGCGGTCGTGCCGGCCCTGGACGTCCGCGGCCGGCCACGGTCGGCGCCCGTAGAGGATGCCGTAGGTCTCGTCGGGCCAGCCATAAGCCTCGCCGTCCAGGATCAGGTTGAGCTCGTCCCCGCCCATCGGGCCATGGTCGGTCGCGAAGATGTCGCCATCCGCAGTGACCAGCAGGCCTTGCGGGTTTCTCAGGCCCGACGCGAAGACGCGCGCGGCGCCCGAATGCTTGTTGAGGAGCAGGATCTTGCCGTAAGGGCTGTCCGGATCGAGGGGGACCGCAGGGCCGGTGATGCCGTCCAGCTCGTAGTCGCCCGTGGACAGCAGGAGGTGGTCATCGTCGTAGGGGACCAGCCGCCCGCCGCCCTGATGGCCGGCAAAGGGCAGGCCTTCGGCCTTGACCTCGATGCACGGCTCTGCGGTGTAGATCGGGCGCCAGTCGTCGCGGATCTCGACCGAGCTCCCGACGAAGGCGAACTCGATCCGCGAGACCTGGAAGTAGAAGCACTCCTCGGTGAACAGATGGTGCGCCGCGTAGGCCCGGAACACCTCGCCGGTCTGCTCGACGTGCAGCCCGAAGGTCCGGAACCAGGACAGATTGAAGTGCTCGAGATCGCGAATCTCGCTCGCGCGCAGCGCGTCCCGGTTCTGCTCGATCGCGCTGATCTCCCTGAAGGTCCTGGCGTCGGGGTCGAGCCAAGTCAGCGCGCCCAGTCGCGTGACCACGAACAGCCTGCCGCCGGCCTGCGCCACATCCATCGGGTGGCCGAGCGGATAGTCCATCTTGCTCACGGCGAGCCAGTGCAGCCCCGTGGGCCCGATGCTGGTCCTCGGCCCATCCTCGGCCGGGTTGCCCGGCGCGGCCGCCTCGCCGCCGCCGGCGCCGGCCCGCGCGGCCGGCTCGTTCTGCGCGCGCAAGTAGGTGTACCCACCCGCCGCGCCGAGGAGCACCGCGAGAACAAGGCCGACGGCGACCACGACGGTGCGCTGCGTTGGGAACAAACGCGGCTTCGGCAAACCGGGGCTCCTCGCGCACTCATTCGAGCTCGCTGCGACCCTCCTGCAGATGGATGCGGCCGGCAGCGGGCAGAACTTGCTCGCCATCGCCGCCGATGGCAACCCGCTCAGGCGAGCTCGCGCAACAGCGAGCGGGCCTCGACCAGATCGGGCATCTCGAAGCCTTCCGCGAAGCCCCTATAGATCGGCGCGAGCAGATCGCGGGCGCAACGCGCCCGGCCCCGGTCCCGCCACAGGCGCGCGAGGCTCACCGCCGCACGCAACTGCCACATCCGCGCCTCGCTCTCTCCGGCAAGCGCGATCGCCTGACGGAAGCAGGCCTCCGCCGCTTCGGGCCGCTCCGCCGTCAGGAGCTCGCCCTCGAGACGGTGCAGCTCGGCTGCGAACCAGCGCTCCTGGTTGCGCTCGACGCGCCACAGCCCCTCGCGGACGAGTTCCAGCGCCTGCTCCACCTCACCCTGGCGCCCCAGCGCCTCTGCCACCAGCGAGAGGGTGTGCGGGAAGAAGTCCTCGTCCTTGCTCGCGCGCAGCGCTGCGAGACCCTCGCGCAGGAGTCGCCCACCCTCATGCGGCCGATCACGCTGGACCAGCGCCCAGCCGCGGTAGAAGCTCGCGACCGTCATGTAGGTGCCGAACCCCTGCTTCTGCGCCAGCGCATCCAGGGCGTCTACGGCAGCCTTGACCGCGCCGACCTCGCGCCGCAGCTGATGCAGGGCGGCGGATCGGGACAGTGCGAAGCCGAGCGAGAGGGGGTGCCCCACCGTGTGCGCTTTGGCCACCGACCGGGTGCTGTGCTCGAGCGCCTTCTCGATCTGACCGAAGGCGAACAGGACCCAGCTCAGGTAGCCCGAGCAGATGACCTCGGGATCGTAGCTGTAGGTGAGCTTGAGCCCGTCGTGCTGCACCGGATCGTAGAGCGCGATCGCGGCCTCGAAGTGCTGCCTGGCGGCGTGCAGCTCGCCTCGGGAGAGCCGGGCGGTGCCCAGGTTCTGGTGCGCGATGATCTGCGCGCCCGAATCGCCGCCCGCGCGCGCCAGACTCAGGAATTCCTCGCCCAGCCGGATCGCATCGGCAAGCTCCGCGCGACTGAAGTGACAGGTCATGAGCCCGTCGAGGGCGGGATAGAGCGCGCCGGTGCGCCCCATCTCCTCGGCCAAGGCAACGGCCCGGGCATAGGTCTCCCCGGTCTCGGGGGCGCCGTGCCCGTGCCCGGCGGCGAGCGCGCCGCCGAGCGCCAGCTGGAGATCGAGCTCGAGCGAGCGTCGGGCGGGACCCTCGGGCATGCGCGCGAGCGCGTCGAGACCGGCTCTCAGGTGCGCGATCGCTTCCGCCGTGCCCGAGCGTGCGAGCGCCTGCTGGCCGGCCTTGGCCCAGTAGGCGACCGCTCTCTCGGTGGCGCCCGCCTGCGTGAGATGGTGGGCGAGCAGCTCGGGCTCGGCGTCGGCGATCTCCGGGAAGCGGGTCTCGACGATCTGGACGATGCGCCCGTGCAGCTCGTTGCGCCGGCGCTTGAGCAGGCCCTGGTACGCCGCATCCTGAATCAGGGCGTGCTTGAAGCTGTAGGACGCCTGGGGCGGCGTGCCGCGCTGGAAGATCAGCTCCGCCCCGACCAGCTGACCGAGCGCCGCGCTCAGCTGCGTGGAATTGAAGCCCGCGACCGCCGCGAGCAGATCGTAGGAGAACTCGCGCCCGATCACGGCGCCGATCTGCGCCACGTCCTTGACCGGTGCCAGCCGATCGAGGCGCGCCATGAGCGAGGCGTGCAGCGTCATCGGGATCGCGAGCTCGCCCAGCGGACCCGCGAGCTCGTAACGGTCGCCCGCCTCGCGCAGCAGGCCGGATTCGAGCACGGTCTTGGTCAGCTCCTCCACGAACAGGGGCACGCCGTCGGTCTTGGCGACGATCTGCTCGAGCACGCTCGGCGGCAGGGCCTTGCCGCCGCTCACGCCTTCGACGAGCACGGCACCGTCCCGACGCGAGAGCCGGCCCAGCGACATCGATCTCACGTGCGCCGAGCTCGCCCAGGGAGGATCGAACTCCGGCCGGTAGGTGACGACGATCAGCGCGCGCAGATGCTGTGCCCGTTCGATGATCATGCCGAGCAGGTCGAGCGAGGACGGGTCCATCCAATGGATGTCCTCGTAGACGGCGAGGACCGGCTGGCGGGCGGCGAGCCCGGCGACCTGCTCGACCAGGAGCTCCAGCGTGCGCTGTCGCTGGCGCTGAGGTCCGAGATCGAGCGGCGCGTAGCGGCCGTTCGTGGGCACGCCGAGGAGCCCGGCCAACAGCGGCGCCGCCTGCGCCTCCACGAGCCCCGAGCGTGCGATCAGCGCTTCCAGCTTGTCGAGCTTCGCCGCGGTCGCATCGTCCCGGGCGAAGCCGGCGGCGCGCTCCAGCTGCTCGATCACCGGGTGGAGGGCGCTGTTGGCGTGGTAGGGCGAGCAGTGATAGCGGAGCGTCGTGTGCGCCTCGTCGCCCAGGCGCTCTGCCAGCGCCCGGGTGATGCGCGATTTGCCGATGCCGGCCTCGCCCGAGAGCAGGACGACCTGGCCGCGGCCCTGCGCAGCTTCCCGCCAGCGGTCGAGCAGCAGCTTCAGCTCGTGCTCGCGCCCGATCAGAGGCGTCAGCGCCGTCGAGCGCTGGGCCTCGAAACGCCCCTCGGCCTGAGCGAAGCCGAGTACCCGCCAGGCCTGGATCGGGCCGGCGAAGCCCTTGAGTCCATGCTCACCGAAATCCGACAGCTCGAACACGCCCGCCACAAGGCGGCGCGTGCTGGGCGCGACCAGGACCGCGCCGGGCGGCGAGATCGCCTGCAGGCGGGCCGCGAGGTTGGGCGTCTCGCCCGCGACCGAATCCCGATCCTCGGCCGCCTCACTGATCAGATCGCCTACGACCACGACGCCCGTCGCGATGCCGATCCGGACCGCGAGCGCCACATCGGGTCGGGGGTGCAGCTCCCCGATCGCCTCGATCAGCTCGAGGCCGGCCCGGACCGCCCGCTCGGCGTCGTCCTCGTGCGCCTTGGGGTAGCCGAAGCAGGCCAGCGCGCCGTCCCCCATGAACCGCGCTATATGGCCCTCGAGGCCGCCGATCACCCGCGCGAGGCAGTCCTGATAGACCCGCATCACGTCGCGCAGATCCTCGGGATCGAGACGCGCCGAAAGCTCGGTCGAGCCAACCAGATCGCAGAACAGGACGGTGAGCTGGCGCCGCTCGGCATCGCCGCCATGGGCGGCGCGGGCCGGATCGCCCGGCGCGCCCGCCGAGCGCGTGCGGATCGCCTTGAGCAGACGTTTGCGATCGCCGAGCGACACGCCCAGCTCCGCCAGATCCTGCTCGGTCAGCTCGGGCAGGACGTCGAAGTCGACGTCGTTCCGGGCGAAGACTTCGGCGTACTCGCCGAGCCCGATCTGCCGCAGCCACTCCTGGACGCTATTCATGCGTGTCCTGGTCGGCATACCGCCGTTGGTGACTCACCTCATTCGAGACGGCGCCCGCCGCGGCGGCGATGCCCTTCACCGGACCCATGCCCATCCGCCGGAAGTTCGCAGCCGCGGCGGCAAAGGCTTGTTCTGCCGAGGCCCCCGCACCTTCTGCGGCGAGCACGCGCGCGAGCACCAGGCGAGACCAGGCGAGATCGCAGCGACAGCCGCGCCGTTCCTGAATGCCAATGGCCGCACGTGCCGCCTTCTCCGCCACGTCGAGCTGCGATGCCCCGAGCGCCAGCAGAACCTCAGCGCGAATGCGCAGCGCGATCGAGCGACTCCACTCCTGACCGGCTCGCGTAGCGGTCTCGACAGCGTTTTCGCTCGCCTGCAGCGCCGCGTCGACGTCACCCTGGAGCAGCCGGACCCGGGCGAGGAAGGCCTCGAACGCGCCGCGGTGAAACGACGTTCCGATCTGATCGCCCAGGGCAAGGCAGCGGCCGAGGTCGGCCTCGGCGG
>CAZXYL010000378.1:0-5171 GCA_964644915.1 uncultured Geminicoccaceae bacterium | reverse complement strand
CCGGGCGGCGACTGGGTCAGGGATACCCCGACGCGGATCGGCTCCTGATCCTGTGCGGCCGCGCCGCCTGCGCCGAAGGCGAGCGCAGCGATCGCGATCCCGCCGAGTGCCGTTCGCCGCATGCTGTCATGAGTGCCCATTTGACGGTCTCCCTTTGGCCGATTGTCCCATGCTCGGGCATCGTAGGATTGCGCGCCCTATTTGCCCAGGCGAGCGCGGCGCGGTCAACCGATGCCCGGCAACGGTTCCGCTCGCGCGAGAGGGCTTTCGATCATGGAGCGCCGTCGGCAGGGCGCGCATACGCGCGCTGTGCGCGCGCCGCCTCGGCCGGCTACGGTCGCGGTGACCGGGTGTCGTTCTGCGCTCCGGCCGGCGCGATCGCGGGCGTCGGTATGGCCTCGTTCGGCTCGCCGGCATCCGCGACCCCGGCCAGTGGACGGTCCGGGTCCGGTGCCGCTGGCGCCGCAGCCTCGATGCACGCCTGGTAGTACGCGGGCGAGGTCCGCAGAGGTGCGCAACGCACCTGCGCGTCGAGGCCGGCGGTCCGGCCGGCTTCCGGGATGAGGTCGGCGCCGAGGCCACTCGCGAACAGCCGGCAGCGACTGAACGCGGTGGGATCGCTCCGATATGGCTCGCAGGCGGGAATCGGTTCGGCCTGGACCTGGCCGGTCCGCTCGGGGCCGCCGCAGGCCCCAAGCGCCAGAATGGCCGCAAACGCCAGGACGGCGCTCAGGAGCCCGCCCGGAACAATTTTTCGCATTTGCCTCCGCCCCCTCGAACCATCGGGCTCGACACAAGATGAGCCACCCCGAGGTCACCAGACAACTCTCAATCCCGTGAGGCCGGCGATGGTGGTGCCAAGACGACCCATGCGGCGGCACCCGATCGCGCGCTGCTTCGGGCGGGGCTTCACGCCATCACGGGCGGCACGGGCGGCGGGAACCGCCTGCTCAGGCGCTCCAGCAGCTGCTCGCGGAGCGCACGATAGGCTTCGAGGCGCGTCTCCCGATTGCCGCTCACAAGGCTCGGGTCGAAGGTCGGCCAGAACTCGATCTCACACGAGCTGTTCCGGGTCAGCTCCACGGCCCGGTGCTGCGCCTCGGGCGAGAGCGAGATCACGAGATCGAAGTAGTTGTCCTCGAGGTCGTCGAAGCTGCGCGAGGGGTGTCGGCTGAGATCGATCCCGATCTCGTCCATCGCGGCCACCGCAAACGGGTCGATCGCCTCGGGCCGCACGCCCACCGACTGCACGAAGATCCGCTGCCCGTGCAGGTACTTCAGCAGCGCCTCCGCCATCGGCGAGCGGATCGCGTTGTGGGTGCACGCGAACAGGACGCTGCCGGGCAGCTCGCCCATGCTCCTCAGCCGCGAATGTGAAGGACGCAGATCAAGGTGAAGAGCCGCCGCGAGGTCTCCTCGTCGACCTGCACCTTGCCGTCGAGCGCGGCCGCGAGCTTCTCCGCGCCTTCGTTGTGCAGGCCGCGGCGACCCATGTCGATGGCTTCGATCCGACTGGGCGATGCCGTCCTGATCGCCTGGAAGTAACTGTCGCAGATCAGGAAGTAGTCCTTGATCAGCTTGCGGAAAGGCCGCACCGAGAGTGCCACTTCGGCCTCCTGCGCGCCGGGCTCGTCCGTGACCTTCATCACCAGGGTCGCGCCCCTCAGGGACAGCTCGACCCGGTACGGCCCGGCGAACCCGTTGCTCAGCTCGAAGACATTGCGCTCGAGCAGGTCGAAGATCGCGACCTGCCGCTCGTGCTCGACCTCGGGGCTCCAGCGGACGATGCTACCGGCGTCGAGACGGATGTCGATGATGCACGCCTGCCGGTCGCCGCTCATGACGAGCGGAGCCGATGGAGGCGGAGCTCCACCGCCCGCGCGTGACCCTCCAGCCCCTCGGCCCGGGCGAGCGTCGCGGCCGCCGGCGCCAGCGCCCGGAAGTTCTGCTCGGAACAGCCAAGCAGCGTCGTGCGCTTCATGAAATCGAACACCGACAGCCCGGAGGCGAAGCGCGCGGTTCGCCCGGTCGGCAGGACGTGGTTGGGCCCGCCGACGTAATCGCCGATCACCTCGGGGGTGTAGGGTCCGAGGAAAATCGAGCCCGCATGCCGGATCCGCGCCGCCAGCGCCTCCGGCTCGGGCACCAGAAGCTCCAGGTGCTCCGGCGCCAGGCGATCGACCAGCGCCGGCGCCTCGTCCAGGTCGCGCAGGACGATGATGGCGCCCCAGTCGCGCCAGCTCGCCGCCGCGATCTCGCGCCGGGGGAGCTCGGCGACCTGCCGCTCGACCTCGACCTCGACCGCATCCGCGAGTTCCGGGCTGTCCGTGATCAGCACCGCCTGCGCGAGCTCGTCGTGCTCGGCCTGGCTCAACAGATCGGCCGCGATCCAGGCGGGATCCTGAGCACGATCCGCGACCACGAGGATCTCCGACGGTCCCGCGATCAGGTCGATCCCGACGCGCCCGAACACCTGGCGCTTGGCCTCCGCGACCCAGGCGTTGCCGGGGCCCACGATCTTGTCGACCGGCCGGATCGTCGCCGTGCCGAAGGCGAGCGCGCCCACGGCCTGCGCGCCGCCCACCCGATAGATCTCGTGCACGCCGGCAATCCGCGCCGCGAGCAGGACCAGGGGGTCGAGGGTGCCATCGGGTGCCGGCACGGTCATGACGATCCGCTCGACACCAGCGATGCGGGCCGGCAGCGCGTTCATGAGCACCGAGCTCGGGTAGGCTGCCGTCCCGCCCGGCACGTACAGGCCCACCGCATCGAGCGGCCGCCAGCGTAGTCCCTGGCGCACGCCGTGGTCGTCCTCGAACACCTGATCCTGGGGCAGCTGCCGGGCGTGGAAGGCGGTGATCCGTTCCGCCGCGAACTGCAAGGCCGCGCGCACCTCCTGCCGGCAAGCGGCCGCGGCCCGCTCGACCTCCGCCTCGCTTACCCGCAGCGCCTCAGCCGAAAGCTGCAGGCGGTCGAAACGCGCCGTGAGCTCGAGCAACGCCGCATCGCCCTCCGCCGCGACGCGGGCGAGAATGGCCCGGACCTGCTCGCTCACGTCGGCGGCCTGATCGCGCTTGCCCGCGACCAAGCGCTCGAACGCGGCGGCGAAGCCATGCGCCCGCTGGTCGAGCCGCCGGACGCTCACCTCAATCGGCCTCGGCCAGCACCACCTCGTGCACCGGCGCGACCTGACAGGGCAGGGGCTCGCCGAAGTCGTCGAGCCTGCACTCGAGGCCGCGCACATGCAGCTGGATCGCGATGTCGCCTGCGAACAGCAGCGTGACGTGGGTCAGCCCGTCCTCCGCCAAGTCCGCAAACAGGGTGAGAAGCTCCAGCTTGACCCGTCCCAGGCGCGCGTCCAGGCCGCGATACTTCACCGCCTCGACGTTCTCGAAGCACAGCGCGGACTGGCACTGGGTGAGGCCATCGCAGGACAAAGGGTCCGCCAGGCATTCGCGCCGAAAGCGTGTCAAGGCGGCCAAGAACCGGCGCTCGTCGGCCAGATACGCCATCTCCGTCAGGGGGACCAGGGCGTCCTGCAGACAAGCCGCGATCACGCTCAGATCATCTCCATCGACGGCCCGCAGGCGCAGGCGGCCCCCGGCAGGGTTCGGCGGCATCGCGGTGTCTCCCTCTCGCCTCGACTCAACTCGACTCATGAATGCGCTCGATCTCGGCCCCGCAGGCGCTGAGCTTCTCGACCAGCCGTTCGTAGCCGCGATCGAGATGATAGACGCGATTGACCACGGTCTCGCCCTCGGCCGCGAGCCCGGCCAGGATCAGGGAGACCGACGCGCGAAGATCGGTCGCCATCACCGGCGCGCCCGTGAGCCGCGTCACGCCACGCACCAGAGCCGAGCCGCCGTGCACCGTGATCCGGGCGCCCATGCGCATGAGCTCGGGCACGTGCATGAAGCGGTTCTCGAAGATCGACTCGGTGATCATCGCGGCGCCTTCCGCGATAGACATGAGGCTCATGAACTGCGCCTGCAAGTCGGTCGGGAAGCCCGGATAGGGCTGGGTCATGACGTCGACGCCGGCAGGCCGGGCACCGTTGCCGCCGACCGAGACGCCGGCCCCGTCCGCCGCGATCGCCACGCCCGCCTCCTCCAGCTTCTCGGCGAGGCTGCCGATCAGCTCGATGCGCCCGCCCTCGAGCCGCACGGCGCCGCCGGTGATCGCCGCCGCCATGGCGTAGGTGCCGAGCTCGATGCGATCGGGCAGGATCTCGTGCTCGGCGCCGTGCAGCCGGGGCACGCCCGCGATCCGCACCGTGCCGCGGCCGACGCCCTCGATCTCGGCGCCCATTGCGACCAGGCACCGGGCGAGATCGACCACCTCGGGCTCACGCGCGGCGTTCGCGATCACGGTCTCGCCGGCGGCGAGGCAGGCCGCCATCATGAGGTTCTCCGTGGCGCCGACCGACGCGATCGGCAGCCGGATGTGGGCACCTTTGAGGCCCTTTGGCGCGCGCGCGTGGATGTAGCCCTCGCGCAGCTCGATCTCGGCGCCGAGCTCCTCCAGGCCCTTGATGTGCAGATCGACCGGGCGCGGGCCGATGGCGCAGCCGCCCGGCAGCGAGACCCTGGCCTCGCCCGCGCGCGCGACCAGAGGCCCGAGCACGAGCACCGAGGCGCGCATCTTGCGCACCAGATCGTATTCGGCGGTGGTGCTGCGGATGGCGGGGGTGGTGAGCTCGAGCTCATGTGGTTGGTCGCTCGGAGCCCTGGTATCGACACCCAACGTCTCGAGCAGCCGGCGCATCGAGCCGATGTCGGCCACATCCGGCAGGTTGCGCAGGCGCAGCGGCTCGTCGGTGAGGAGGCTCGCGGCGAGGATGGGCAAGGCCGCGTTCTTGGCCCCGCCGATCTCGATCTGCCCCTGGAGCGGCTGGCCGCCGCGGATCAGGATTCGGTCCATCTGTTGCGTGCTCCGGCCGGTTGCCCGGCGTCATCTACCGCCTGGACGGCGCGTTCTCAAGCAGCGCGCGAATGCCGGCCTCAGTTCTCCTCCGCAGGCGTGGGATCGCCGCGTTTTTGGCGCCGCTGCGCCTTGCGCTTGAGCAGGTTCCTGCGCATCTCTTGGGCGAGGCGTTGCTGGCGCGCGCTCTTCTCCGCCTGCTTGCGCGGGGTCTCGTGCGGCTGGTCCGGCCGGCGGGGCGTCTTGGTCAT
>CAZXYL010000377.1:0-1597 GCA_964644915.1 uncultured Geminicoccaceae bacterium | reverse complement strand
GCGAGCGCCAGAGCCTGGGCGCGCGGGATCAGGGTGTCGAGGTGGCAGACCTCGTCCGGCGCGTGCGACTGCTCGCCGATCGGGCCGGTGCCGCACACCGTCGGCGCGCCGGCCGCCGAGGTGAAGCCCGAATCGGCCGATCCGCCCGTGTACTCGCCGGCGATCGTCAGGCCGAGCTCCGCCGCGCAGTCGATGTAGTGGCGCGAAAGCGCCTGGTTCGCCGGGTTCGGCTCGAGCGGCAGGAACGTCGCCCGCTCCGTGATCGTGGTCGTGGTGCCGGCAAGGTGCACATGCCCGAGGATGCGCTCGACGTCCGCCTCCGCCTCGGCCATGGCGGCGAGGGTCTTGAAGCGCACGTCCAGACCCGCGCGTGCCGACGGCGCCACGGTGTTGATCGACTGGCCACCCTGGATCAGCCCGACGTTGTAGGTGGTGCCGCGCTCGTAGTCCGTCCGTCCGTGCAGCGCCACGACCTTGCGGCACAGCTCCTCGATCGCGCTGATGCCCTGGTCGTGCGCGGCGCCGGAATGGGCGGCCTTGCCCGTGACCTCGATGGTGAGGAACATGGCCCCCTTGCGGCCGCTCACGATGTTGCCGCTGGCGCGCCCCGGCTCCGCGTTGAAGACGGCCCGCGCGCCCCTCGCGGTCGCTTCGATCACCGGCCGCGAGGCGGGCGACCCGATCTCCTCGTCCGAGGTGAAGAGCGCCACGAGCGGCCGCGGCGCGCCGCCGAAGCGGGCGAAGGCCTCGAGCACCAGCGCGTTCATCGCGAGGCCCGACTTCATGTCGGCGACCCCCGGGCCGTAGGCCCTGGTGCCCTCGATCCGAAACGGCCGGAGTGCCACCGTGCCCTTCGGGAAGACCGTGTCGCGATGGCCGAGCAGCACGACGTGGTCGTCGCGCCCGGGCGCGCCCGCCGGCGCCAGGGCCTTGAGGCAGTAGCTCGCGCTCGGGCGTTCGATGATCTCACAAGGAATGCCGCGCGCCTCGAAGTGGCGGCGCAGGATGGCACCGGCCGCATCGACGCCTTCGTGGTCGAACGAGCCGGAATCGGTGTTGACGAGATCGGCGAGAAGCTGGACCGTCGGTTCGTACCGGCTCTCGAGCCATGCCAGCAGTTCGGCCTCGTGCTGCGCGATCGGCATCCGTTTTGCTCCATTCCGGCGGCGACCTCCCGGAGAGGCCACCCGAGCATGGCAGATCGCGGGCGCTTCGGCCATCGCGGCTCCCGGGGGACAGGCAAGGCGAGGCCGGCCGCAGCGGGTGCAGCCGGCCTCACAAGGGGAAAACCGCGCCGCGCTCCGGCGCGCAGGTTCCAGGCTATTCGATCATCATGTCGCTGGCCTGGCCCTTCAGCGCGCTGGCCTCACCGAGCAGGGCATTGCGGCGCGGCGGCGGCGTGGTGCGCAGCGCCTGGCGCTCGAGGTCCAGCGCCTGCTCCAGGAGCAGGACGGCCTCAGGATAAAGGTTCAAGGGGCCGTTGGCTGGCGAGGGGCCCTGCGTGAGCACCTCGATCGCGTCCTCGGTCTCGGCGATCACCTCCGCGATCTTGGCGCGGGCGAGCGGCGGCACCGAGCTCTGGGCGGTTTTCGAGAGC
>CAZXYL010000376.1:0-3979 GCA_964644915.1 uncultured Geminicoccaceae bacterium | reverse complement strand
TGTCGAAGCGCGAGCCGTGGCAGGGGCAGTCCCAGGTCCGGTCGACCGGGTTCCACCCCAGGATGCAGCGCAGGTGCGTGCACACGGCGGAGACGGCGTGGATCCGGCCCTGCTCGTCCCTGAACGCGGCCACGCGCTCGCCCTCGAGCTTGAGGACCGCGGCCTCCCCGGGTGCCAGCTCGTCGACCGAGCCCGGCCGCCGTTTGGCGTAGCCACTCAGCATGTCCACGCCCGCGCTGACGTTCTCGCCGATGAAGCTCGGGCCGCCGGCGACCGGCTTGATGCGGGTGGCATCGAACAGCTCGGCCCAGGGATTGCTGCGCCCCGAGATCAGGTCGGCGATGATCATGCCGGCCACGGTGCCGTTGGTGATGCCCCAGGCGTTGAAGCCGGTGGCGACGAACAGGTGTTCCGCCTTCGAGCTCGCCCGGCCGATGAACGGCATGCCGTCCATGGATTCGTAGTCCTCGTTGGTCCAGGCGTACTCGGCCGGCCCCACCCCGAAGGCCTCCTGGACGAAGCGCTCGAGATCGTCGAACAGCGCGCGCTCCTCGTCGGCGTGGCCGGGCTTGTAGGCGCCGCCCACGGCGACGAGGTACGTCTCGTCGCCCCAGCGGCCGGTGCGGATCGAGTGGGTGGGCTGCTCGCTGCTGATGAACATGCCGTCGGGCGCGCGGGCCGGGTCGAGCTTCGCCGCGACCATCGGGTGCGCATAAGGATAGGCCTTGGCGAAGAACATCCCCTCGGTGCAGAGCGGCATGTGCGTCGCCATGATCACGTCACGCGCGCTCACGGTGCCCTGGTCCGTGATCACGCGACACGGCTCGCCGTGCTCGACCAGCTGCACGCGCGTGCCCTCGAACACCTGCCCGCTGCCGCGCGCGACCGCGCCCGCGAGGCCCAGGACATATTGGCAGGGATTGAACTGGGCCTGATGGTCGAAGCGGATGGCGCCGGCGATCGGGAACGGCAAGGCCGCTTCGTGCGCAAACGTCGCGGGCAGGCCGAGGCGTTGCGTGACCTCCACCTCCCTCTGGATCTGCCCGACATCGGCCTCCGAGCGGGTATAGACGTAGGCCGGCCGCCGCTCGAAGTCGCACTCGATCGCGAGGTCGCGCACGCAGCCGGCGATCTGCTCGATCGCGGCCTGATTGGCGGCGGCGTAGGTACGCGCGCCCTCCTCGCCGAAGCTCTTGGCCAGCTTCTGGTAGATCAGGCCGTGCTGGGAGGTGATCTTGGCGGTCGAGCGGCCGGTGACCTCCCGGCCGACCTTGCGCGCCTCGATCACGGCCACCCGCCTGCCGGCGCGCTGCAGGCGCTCGGCCGCGGTGAGGCCCACGATACCGCCGCCCACGACCGCGACGTCGACCTCGAGATCGCCTGCGAGCGGCGCGTAATCTGGAGCGCCCTCGGCCACGGTCGCGACCCAGAAGGACTGCCCTCGTCCGGAGAAATCTACCACGACAACACCCTCCGTGCTCGCTGGCCCGTTCAACCGGGCGCGTTGCAAACAGTTCCTCAGGTGCTGCGCAGTGCCCGCAGATAGGCGACCAGATCGTCGAGCTCCGCCGGGCTGATCTCGTCCTCGGGGAAGGCTGGCATGGCGCCGAGGCCGCGGCGGACCTGGAAGCGGATCAGCCAGCCGGGCAGCGGCTTGTCGTTGAGCGCCGGTGCGAGGCCCGCCTCGCCTTTCGGGTGGCACTCGTGGCAGTGGCGCATGAAGACCTGCTCGCCGCGGGCGGCTTCGGGCGCGAACGCGATCGGGCCCACGATGGGCTCGCTTCGCCGCGCCGAGCCGCAGCTCGCGACCAGCAGGGCGAGCGCCACGAGCGCGGTCGTGCAGGAGACGAGGCGCCTGCGCACGTCAGCCCCCGGGCGGCCTGGGCGTGATCCGCCAGAGCACGCCGGTCTCGGGTCGCGGGACGTACTCGCCGCCCTCGACCGTGAACACGCCGAAGTCGACGATCCAGAGCGCCGTCCCTTGCGGGTCGAAGCGCGCCGCGATCGGGCGCTCCAGACCCCCGGTGCCGAGCCAGGAGGCGGGCCCGTGGGTCGGCCCGCGGTTGACCGCGAAATCCTCGACCACGCCGGTCTCGACGTCGACCTGGACGACCTTGGCGCCGACGGGTGAGAGCACCTTGCCGGTTTCGGGCGCCAGATCGCCGAACTGGGCGACAAAGGCCTGGCCGACGCGCCCGAACGTGGGCGAGCGCGAGAAGTCGAAGCCGTTGGCCGAGGCGTGCACGCCGAAGATCGCTGCCGGAGACGGCGGTGGAGCGGGATGGGCCGCGAGCAGCGGCTCGGGCCGGAACCCGCCGGGCGGCTGGTAGCGCTCACCCCGATCCAGAGGCCGGGCGCCGTGGAAGTCGGGCCAGCCGTACCAGGCGCCCGTCTGGATCGCCCAGAGCAGGTCGCCCGCGCCGAACACGTGCCGGCTGCCGCGCTCGTCATAGCTGTTGTCGGTCGCGTACAGGCGACCGTCGGGGGCGAAGGCGAGCCCGAACGGGTTGCGCAGGCCCCAGGCGACCAGCTCAGGATCGCCGCCCTGTGGAGAGATGCGGAAGATCGCGCCGCTGCACGGGAGGCGCCCCGGCACGACCTGTCCCGCGCGCGTCGGCGTGCCGAAGGGGGAGAAGGCGCCGGTGGTGGCGGTCTCGCCCGGGGCGAAGGGGTTGGCGCTGGTGAAGTTCCGGCCGACCAAGGTCACGTCCTGGCAGGGGATATCGTGGAAATCGGGATGACGCGGAAGCCAGCCGAGATCGGCGTTGTCGGTCCCGACCACGCCGCTGTTGGTCGCCGTGCCGAGCGCGAAATACAGCCGCCCGTCTGGACCGGCAATCGGGCCATTGGCGTGGTGGTCGCCGACGCTCGGGAGGTCGTCGATCAGGCGCTCGATCGCGCCGTCGGCGTTGATTCTGAGGATCGCGCCGCCTTCCAGCACGCCGCCTTCGGCCACGTACAACGCGGCCTCGTGCCAGGCGAGGCCGTTCCAGGGCCCGTTGCGCCCGCCTTCGGCGATGGTCGTGGCGCTCCCGTCCGGCTCGATGCGGAGCAGGCGCGGCGTGGTCCAAACCTCGCCGTAGGAGTAGCCCGCCTCGGTAACGTAGGCGGTGCCGTTCTGGTCGAAGGCGACGCCGGTCGGGAAGGTGAGCCCGCTCGCGACCGCTTCGATGCGGTAGCCTTCGGGCAGCGCCACGTCCGTGGCCTCGACGGCCCGCGGCGGCTCGAACGCGGTCTGTCCGGCGCCGTCGGAGGGACGCATGGCGTAGCAGCCCGCGAGCGCGGAGGTGGTCAGGAGCAGCAGGATTGCGCGTGCCGCCGCCGCGCAGGACCAAACCTGGAGCACGCGGACCTCGCAGGTGATGGGCCTCGATGTTCTGCAAACGCGCCGCATCAGGCGGCGTTCCGGGGCAGTTCCGCGAGCCTCGTCGCGCGGGCGAGCGCCGGCAGCACGCCCGGGAGGCGGCCGAAGGGCACCATGACGCGCCGGCCCAGCCGATGCTCCCCGAGCCAGGCGATGCCGCGCGCGTTGCGCATGGCGCCCATCAGAGCAGCCCGCGCCGCATGGTGGTAAGCCGCGGCGGGCTCGCCGGCCATGAGCGCGGTGGCGGCGAGGCGGGCGGTGCGCAGCGCGAGCGCGATGCCTTCGCCCGTAAAGGAGGGAATGACGGCGAACTGGTCGCCCAGGCGGTACAGATGCCGATCGGCGTCGTGGCCCTGGTACACCCAGCCGTAGGGCATGCCGGCGATCGTGGCCGGCCGCGGCCAGAGCGGGCGCGCGCCGTCCAGGCGCGCGCGCAGGTGCGGCGAGGCCTGCCGCAGGTAAGCGATCAGCCGCGGCCAGGACCGGCCGAGCCGGCGGTAGGTGTCGGCCCGGAGCACCAGGCAGAGGTTGGCGCGACCGTGCTCGACCGGCTGCAGCCCGGCGTAGCCGCCGTCGAACCAGACCAGCTCGATGTGGCCGGCGAGGTCGGCGGCC
>CAZXYL010000375.1:0-11289 GCA_964644915.1 uncultured Geminicoccaceae bacterium | reverse complement strand
CTGCTGTTCAGCGACGATCGCGATATCGTCGTGAACGGCGGGTTGATGTTTCCGGGCCTGGGTGAGGGAGGCTTGGCCGAGGACGTGATTCCCGGCCCGATCTCCGTCCGAGTTGGCGCCAAGGCCTTCGCCGCGCTGCTGACCGATCCCAGCGACGACGTGTTCGCGATCGCTCCTGGCGCGGAAGCGAGATTCACCCTCCCGACCGGCATCCCCATGACGGCGGTGGCCAATGTCTTTTATTCGCCGGACATCCTGACCTTCGGCAACGCCGACGATGTTCTCGACTTCAATGTCCGCTTGGAAGCGCAGTTCGTGGAGCGTGTTACAGGCTTCGTCGGCTTCCGCCTGCTGACATTCGACCGGGACGCCGGGGAGGACGATGTCGTGGAGCATATCCAGATCGGCGTCAGATTCGGTTTCTGAGCCCTGAAAGAGCAGGACATTGTGCGCGGGCCGTCGGCGCCACCGCCATCGGCCCGCACACATTTGGCCGCGACCGGGATCTCGGGAATGCCCTGCCGGTCCGCCAGGGCATCACCGTCAGGTGGCGTTCTTTTCCGCCGTCTGCTCGGGCGTCGGTGTCGGCAGGCTGGGCATCTGGAGCTGCTGTTGGATCGTCGTCGCCGTCGCGAACAGCTGCTCGCGGTCCAGTTCGCCGATCAGCGCGTACGCGAGCGGCCCGTCGATCCAATAGACCATGCTGATGCCGCCTTCGCCGGCGTAGCTGACCGTGCCCTCCTGCACCTTGCTCAGATGCGGGCCTTCGGGGGCGCCCCAGCGGCCACGGATATAGAGCGTGATGCGCTTGGCGTTGTTCGGGTTCTCGTACATCAGCTGGGCGGCCGGCTGGCCCGATGCCGGCAGCAGACGCCCGCCGACCAACGCGTAGCCGATCTGCTGCAGGTTGGGCGCCCGGACCGCTTGACCGAGACGCTCCGAGAGCCAGAGCAGAAGGCTGTCCTGCTCCTCGGCGCCGAACTCCACCGGGTAGCGCAGATCGGGTGCGAAGACGAGGTGAGCATTGGCCGCCTGGCGGGCAAAGCTCATCGCCGGCGTCTCGACCTCGGGCTTGTGATACTGCGCATGCAGCCACCAGCCGCCGCTGCCGCTCACCAGCATCAGAGCTGCGAGCCCCGCCAGCTGGGGCACGAGGCTGTGCATGCCGGTGCCGATCCAGCCCCGGCAGCGGTCGAGCCAGGAGACCCGGCCGAGATAGCGCTCGACCTTGAGCCGTTTCGGCAGGGGCTCGTGCAGCACCTCGTCATAGAGCAGATGCAGCGCCTCGTTGAGCGTGCGATAATCGCTCATCCGGGCCGCCTCGTCGGGCTCGGCGGCGAGGTAGGCCATGACCGCCCGGCGTCGCTCCGGCGGCAGATGGCCGTCGACGAAAGCCAGAATCTCGTTTTCGTCGATCTTGTGGTGATGCGTGCTCATGGGACGATACGCAGCTTTGCGTTCTGGTCGGACGAATGCGGCGCCGGGCCGTAGGCCATGAGACGACGCAGCGCCTCGCGACCTCGGTGCAACCGCGACATCACGGTGCCGATGGGAATCTCGAGCATCGCGGCGACGTGCTTGTAGTCCAGGCCCTCGAGGCCGACCAACAGCACCACCTGCCGCTGAGGCTCCGGAAGAAGTTGAAGTGCCCTCGCCAAGTCCCTGATCTCCAGGCTTTTTTCCTGTGACGCCGGAGCTGCCAACTCAGGCTGGTTGTCGAGCAGCTCCTGGTCGTCGGTACGGATGTACTTCCTACGTTGATTATTCACGTGGATATTATGCAGGATAGTGAACATCCATGCCCGGATATCGGTGCCGGGCTGCCACAAATGCCTGCGCGACAATGCTCTCAGCAAACACTCCTGCACCAGATCATCGGCCCGCACCGGATCGCCCAGCAACGCGCGTGCATACCGCCGCAGACGCGGGATCTGGTCAGCAATCAGTCGCTCGGTTTCCGACACGATCGAGCCGCTCCACCTCCCTTGGCTCAAGGTCGCCGCTGCTCGAGATCCCGGATCGGCTCGGGTTCCGTCGATCTCTCACGCAAGCGAACAATGCGCACGTTGCCGATATTCCCGCGCTCGCGGGGGCGTGCTCCGATGTTGCACTCTCGTCGACCGACTGTTGCAACAATGCAACGATCGACCTCATACCCCCAGGTATCGACGCCGAGTGGCGAGCTCCCCGCGCAAGTCCCGCGGCGTACCTTGCCAGACAACGCGGCCCTTCTCCAGCACGACCTGGCGGTCGACCAAGCGATCCAGAGCCTGGTGCGGTTTGTCAATGAGCAAAATGCCCTGGCCTGCTGCCTTCAGGGTCTCGAGACAGCGCCAGATCTCGTCGCGGATCAAGGGTGCCAGCCCCTCGGTCGCCTCGTCCAGGATCAAGAGGCGGGGGTCGGTCATCAGGGCGCGCCCGATGGCGAGCATCTGCTGCTCGCCACCGGAGAGGTGGACGCCGAGGCTGTGGGCGCGCTCGGCCAGCCGGGGAAAGAGGCGGAGCACCGCCGGCACGCTCCAGGCGCCATCGCCCTGCCGGCGGCGCGCGAACGCCTCCAGGTTCTCGCGTGCGGTCAGGTTGGGGAATACCTGCCGGCCCTCCGGCACCAGCCCGAGGCCGAGCTGCGCGATGCGATAGCTCGGCCAGCCGGCGAGGCTCTGTCCGGCGAAGCGCACGAGACCTCCGCTCGGCCGGAGCAGCCCCATGATGCAGCGGACGGTCGTGGTCTTGCCCATGCCATTGCGCCCGAGCAACGCCACGACCTCGCCCGGGCCGACCTCGAGGTCGATACCATGGAGCACCCGGGCGCTGCCGTAGCCCGCCTCCAGGCCCCGAATCTCAAGCATCGCCGAGATATGCCGCGCGCACTGCCGGATCGGCGCGGATGGCGGCGGGCGCGGCGCAGGCGATCACCCGGCCGCCCACCAGCACCGTGATGCGATCGGCGAGGGCGAAGACGGCATCCATGTCGTGCTCCACCAGCAGGATGGCATGGCGCCCGCGCAGGCCGGAGAGCAGCGCGATCAGCGCCGTGCTCTCGGCCTGGCCCTGGCCGGCGAGCGGCTCGTCGAGCAGGAGCAGCTGCGGGCGGCTCGCGAGCGCCATCGCGAGCTCGAGCTGCCGCTTCTCGCCATGCGAGAGCGCGTGCGCCCGATCGTCCGCCCGGGCGGCGAGCCCGACCTGCTCCAACGCCGCCATGGCGGCCTCGCGCAGCTCGTACGATTTATGCGCCGGCCGCCAGAAGCGAAAGCTGTGGCCGCGCACCGCCTGCACGGCCAGCGCCACGTTCTCGAGCACGCGGAACTGCTCGAACAGGCTCGTGATCTGAAACGAGCGGGTGAGGCCGAGCTGCGCCCGGGCATGGGGCGGGCGGGGCAGAAGGTCGTGGCCGGCGAAGCGGATGTGTCCGGCATCGGGCCGGAGCTCGCCCGCGAGCTGGGCAATCAGCGTGGTCTTGCCGGCGCCGTTGGGGCCGATCACGGCGTGCAGCTCGCCCGGCGCCACGTCGAGGTCGAGCGCATCGGCCGCGACCACCGCGCCGAAGCGCTTACACAAGGCCCGCACCTGCAGCAGTGCCGCCATCAGCGCGCCCGCCCCATGAGCCAGCCGAACAGCCCCTGGCGCGCGAACAGGACGACCAGAACCAGAAGCGGGCCGAGGAAGATCTGCCAGTGCTCCGTGCGGGCCGAGAGCGTCTCCTCCGCGAACAGGAGCCCCGCCGCGCCGAGCACCGGGCCGATCAGGCTGCCCATCCCGCCCAGGACCACCATCACGATCAGCTCGCCCGAGGTGGTCCAGTGCAGGCTCTGCGGGCTCACGTAGAGCGCATGGTTGGCGAGCAGTGCGCCGGCGAGCCCGGCCACCGCGCCCGCGATCGCGAACGCCGCGAGCTTGTAGCGATAGGTATCGAAGCCGAGCGCCAGCATGCGGCGCTCGTTCTGCCTGATGCCGCGCAACACCATGCCGAAGCGCGATTCGAACAGGCGCCGTCCGAGCCAGAGCGCGCCGGCGAGGGTTCCGAGGACGGTGTAGTAGAACACCGCGTGATCGCTCAGCGGGTCGTAGCCCGCGACCCGGTTGCGGCTCCAGATGCTGAGGCCGTCGTCCGCCCCGTACTGGCGCAGCGAGGCGATCAGAAAATACAGCATCTGGGCGAAGGCGAGCGTGATCATGATGAAGGACACGCCGCTGGTGCGCAGCGCAATCGCGCCCACGACCAGTGCCACGAGGCCCGGGATGAGCAGGGCGAGCGGCCAGATCAGCAGGGCTTCGCCGGCACCGTGGAAGGCGGCGATGCCGACCACGTAGGCGCCGAGCCCGAAATAGGCCGCATGGCCGAAGCTGACCAGCCCGGCGAAGCCCAGGATGAGGTCGAGGCTGAGCGCGGCGAGGGCGTAGATCATGATCCGGGTGACGAGCCGGACCGTGAACGGGTCGCCCAGGAGCGGCAGCACGGCGAGCGCCGCGAGCACGGCCCAGGTCACGGCCAGCGTCCGCTGGCGTTCACCCATGGGCGGGCAGGAGCCCCTTCGGGCGCCAGATCAGGACCGCGGCCATGAGGATGTAGATCATCATCGAGGAGACGGCCGGCGCCGTGCTGGAGACGGCCTGGGGCGAGAGCACGGTGGCGAGCAGATACGGCAGAAGCGCGCGCGCGAAGGTATCGACCAGGCCGACCAGCAGCGCCGCGACGAAGGCGCCCCGGACCGAGCCCAGCCCGCCGATGACCACGACCACGAAGGTGAGGATGAGGATGGTCTCGCCCATGCCCGGCTCGACCGCGAGGATCGGGCCGGCGAGCATGCCGGCGAGCCCGGCGAGCGCCGCGCCGAGCCCGAAGACGAGCGTGAACAGCAGCGCGACGTTGACCCCCAGGGCGCCGACCATCTCGCGGTTGCTCGCACCCGCGCGGATCAGCATGCCGAGGCGCGTGCGCTGGATCAGCCAGGCGAGGCCGAGACCGACGGCGAGCCCGGCCCCGGTGATCGCGAGCCGGTAGGTGGGGTAGGGGAAGCCCGGCAGGAGCTCGACCTGCCCGGAGAGTGCCGGCGGCAGGGCCATGAACAGCGGCTGCGGGCCGAAGATGATGCGCACGAGCTCGTTGAAGAACAGGATCAGGCCGAAGGTCGCCAGCACCTGATCGAGATGGTCGCGGGCGTAGAGGTGCCGCAGGGCTATGTATTCGACCGCGATGCCCACGGCTACCGTCAGCGGCAGCGCGATCAGCACGCCCAAGAGAAACGAGCCGGTCCACGCCTGCGCCATCGCGGCGAGATAGGCGCCGATCATGTAGAACGAGCCGTGCGCGAGGTTGAGCAGGTTCATGATGCCGAAGACCAGCGTCAGGCCGGCCGCCATCAGGAACAGCATCACGCCGAGCTGCAGCCCGTTCAGCGCCTGGGCGAGAAGGTAGAAGGCGTCCATGCGCGCTCGCGGCCGAGGGGCGGGATGTGCCGCCCCCGCCGGCCCCTACATCGGGCACTGCTCGTGGTACGCATCCACGTGATCGTCGAACGCTTGCGCGACGGTGGTGAAGCCGAGGCTGCCGTCATCTCCCTTGACCACCTGCCGGATGTAGAAATCCTGGATTGGGAAGTGGTTGTTGTTGAAGCTGAACTGGCCGCGCACGGACTCGAAATCCGCCTCTATGAGCGCCGCCCGGAAGGCGTCCTGGTCGGCGAGATCGCCCTCGACCTTGGCGATCGCCGAATCGAGGAGGAGGGCGGCGTCGTAGCCCTGGGCCGCGTAGGCGGACGGTGCGCGCCCATAGGCGGTCGTGAAGTCCTCGACGAACCGCCGATTTGCGGCATTGTCGATCTCGGGCGTCCAGAAGCTGGAGGCATAGCTCCCGAGCGCCGCCTCGCCCTGAGCGCCCAGCGTGATCTCGTCGATCGTGAACGCGGTGTAGAGCGGGATCTGGGCGGCGAGGCCCGCCTGGGCGTACTGCTTGACGAAGTTGATGCCCATGCCGCCCGGGTAGAAGACGAAGGTCGCCTCGGGTGCGGCGGCGCGCAGCGCGGCGAGCTCGGCGGCATAGTCGGGCTGGTTGATCTGGGTGTAGACCTCGCCCACGATCTCGCCCTCGAAGTAGCGCTTGACGCCCGCGATCGAGTCCCAGCCGGCCTGGTAGTTCGGGGCCATGACATAGAGCCGCTGCACCCCGAGGTCCTGCAGGTACTTGCCCATCGCCTCGTGGCTCTGGTCGTTCTGCCAGGAGGTGGCGAAGAAGTTCGGCAGGCACTGCTCGCCCGCGAGCGGCGAGGGGCCGGCGTTCTGGCTGATCAGGAACACGCCGGCGTCGGTCACGGGCCTGGCGATCGCCATCATCACGTTCGAGAAGACGATACCGGTGATGATGTCGACCCCGTCCTTCTCGATCATCCGGGTCGCGACCTGGAGCCCGACCTCGGGCTTGAGCTGATCGTCGTCGGTCAGGAGCTCGATCTCGTGCCCGCCCAGCGTGCCGCCCGCGTGCTCGACGCCGAGCCGAAAGCCGTCCAGAAGATCGGTCCCGAGCGCGCCGCCGGGACCGGACATGGTGGCGATGAAGCCGATCTTGACCGGCGCCGCGGCCAGCGTGCCGGAGCCGAGCGCAAGGGCCAGCGCCGCACTTGCCGCCATCAGACGATGCATGGAATACCTCCCGCGTGGGTGCCGTCTCGTTGCTGGCGTCATAGTGCCAAAGCTGCCGCGGGATGCCAGCCCCTTTGCGACCCCGCGTACCCTCGTGCGGCGCGCAAGCCGGATCCCGTCAGAGCGTCGCCGCCCGGACCGCGGCCACGAAGCGCACGAGCTTGCCCGCGTCGAGCCTCATGTCCGTGGTGCGCACGCCGGTGCACAGATCGACCGCGAAGGGGCGCACGGCGGCGATCGCCTGGGCCACGTTCTCGGCCCTCAGCCCACCCGCCAGGATCACCGGCCGGGCCACAACGTCGACGATCTGCCGGCTGATGCGCCAGTCGTGCTGGCGACCCGTGCCGCCCAGGATCTTGACCGGCGCATGCGGCTGGCCGGAGTCGAGCAGGATGGCGTCGACCTGCGGCGCTGCCGCGCGTGCCTCTTCGATGGCTTCCGGGCCGGTGACATGCACGACCTGGACCAGCTTGACGCCCGGGAGTGCCGCGCGCAGCTGCGCGTAGACCGCAGGCTCGAGGCGGTCGACGAGCTGGAGCGTGCTGGTCCGGCAGCGCTGCGCGTGCGCGATGATCAGCCCGGCCTCGGTCTCGCTGGTGAGCAGGAAGGTCGCGACCGGCGGCGGCGCGGCCGCGGCGATCTCCGCGATCGCGGCATCCTCGATCGGGCCCGGCCCGCTCGGCATCTTGCCGACCAGCCCGATCGCATCGGCGCCGTGCGCGATGGCGAGCCGTGCCTCGGCGACGCTCGCGATGCAACAGATCTTGATCCGGACCCGACCCATGGAGTGATTCCGCTCCGCAGCACCCGCGCCGCCCGGGGGGTCCAGCCTGTTCGCCTGGACGGCCAACGGCGGCGCCGGGTCGGCGACGAGTGCCGGGCACTCCTAAACGGAAGCCCCTGCCGGGTCCAGGGCCCGCGGGTGAGAAACGCGTGCGGCGGTGCGGCGCCGCGCTCTCAGGTCAGCGCCACCGCGGGCGCGCCCGGGCGCGTGATGACCTGCGGCCAGGCGGCGTACATGCGCTGGAACTCCGCGGCCGGCATCGGCTTGCCGAAGTAGTAGCCCTGGACCTCGTCGCACCCTTCCGCACGCAGGATCGTGAGCTGCTGGGCGGTTTCGACGCCTTCGGCGCAGGTCTGCATGCCGAGGCTGTGGCCCAGGCCGACGACCGCGCGCACGATCGCATCGGCATCCGCGCGGGTCTCCAGCGCGCTCACGAACGACTTGTCGATCTTGATCTTGTCGAAGGGGAACTTCTGCAGGTAGCCGAGGCTCGAGTAGCCGGTGCCGAAATCGTCCATGGCGATGCGCACGCCGAGCTCCTTGAGCTCGCGCAGCGTGGCCATCGCGGCCTCGGTGTTCTGCAGCAGCACGCCCTCGGTGATCTCGAGCTCGAGGCGGTCCGGCTGGAGACCCGAGGCCTCGAGCGCCCCGCGCACCGTACCCACGAGGTCGCGCTTGAACTGAACGGGCGAGATGTTGACCGACATCTGCAGGTCGGGCCACACTACCGCCTGGGCGCAGGCGGTGCGCAGCACCCACTCGCCGAGCGGCAGGATGAAGCCCGTCTCCTCGGCCACGCCGATGAAGTCGAGCGGCGGCACCAGACCGCGCTCGGGATGGTGCCAGCGCACCAGCGCCTCGACTCCGGCGAGCTGATCGTGGCCGAGCTCGACCTTGGGCTGGTAGAACAGCTCGAGCTCGTCGCGCGCGAGCGCCAGACGGAGATCCCGCTCCAGCGCCTTGCGTCGCTGCAGATGTGCGTCCATCTCGGGCGCAAAGAAGCGGAACGTGTTCCGCCCCTCCTCCTTGGCGCGGTAGAGCGCGATGTCGGCGTGCTGGAGGAGCTTGCCCGGGATCGAGCCGTCGATCGGGATCAGGGCGACGCCCAGGCTGGCCGTGACCAGCGCCTCGTGGCCGTCGAGGTCGAACGGGGCGGCGAGCGTCTCGAGCAGGCGGCGGCACAGGCTCTCGGCGCCGGCCGGCTGTTCGAGGCCCACCTGCACGATCGCGAACTCGTCGCCGCCGATGCGGGCCACCGTGTCCGTCTCGCGCACGCAGGCCTGGAGTCGGTCCGCGCAGGCCTTGATCAAGAGGTCACCCGCGCCGTGGCCCAGGGTGTCGTTGATGTCCTTGAAGCGGTCGAGGTCGAGGCAGATCACGGCGGCGACATCGCGCCGGCGGCTGACGCTCGCCACCGCCTGCTCCAGGCGCTCGCGCAGCAGCTCCCGGTTCGGCAGCTCGGTCAGCGGGTCGTGCAGGGCCAGGTACTGCGCCCGGCGCTCGGCCTCCATCTCCGCGGTGATGTCGGTCGCCGTGCCGCGATAGCCCAGATAGCGCGCCTTCTCGTCGAAGATCGGCTTACCGGCGACGCGCAGCGTGCGCATCTGGCCGGCTTGATCCTCGCACTGGCAGAGCAGGTTGCGAAAGGCGCGGCGGTTGGTCAGATCATCCTGGTGGCGGGCCCAGCGCTCGGCGTTCTCCGCGGCCAGCAGCAGCTCGCCGAGTGGCCTGCCGAGGATCTTTTGCGGCGAGATCCCGGTGACCATGGCGAACCGCTCGGACAGGAAGCGCAGGTTGAGCTCGGGGTCGGTCTCCCAGATCCAGTCGGAGCTGGCGTTGGCCACGTCCCGGAAGCGGACCTCGCTCGCCTCCAGCGACTGGGTGGTCTGCCGGGCATGGCGCAGCACGATGAGCGTGAATGCCAGCACGATGGCGACCGCGATGGCGAGCGAGGGCGAGACGGAGCGGAGAAACTCGGTGCCGGGCCGGTGCGGGTCCCAGACGAGATCGCCCAGGCGGTCGCCGTCGGGCGCCTGCAGCGGCAGCACCGCCTCGGTCGGCTCCACGCCGGGCGGAACGAGACGGAGATGCACGAGCGGCAGCGGCTCGGCCACGGCGTCCAGGAACTCCTGATCGAGCCGCTTGGCGTAAACAAGGACCGGCCGCACGCCGGGTGCGGTCTCGACGGTGGCGTCTTCGGGCGTGACGGCGCTCACGCCCACCATGGCGAGCTGACCGTCGATCTCCAGGATGCCGGTCGCCGGCCGCGGCTCGCCCGCCGGCGCCCCGCGGGCCTGTCGGATCAGGGGCGCCAGCCCGTCCGAGAAGCCACGGAAGGCCTGGGCTTCGACCGGCTCGCCGTCGATCTGGCCGTAGATGATGCGATCGGCGCGATCGACCACCAGGCTGATCTCGAAGCCGTGCACGTCGTAGATGTAGAAGCCGATGTTGGTGTGCGTCCACTCGGGATCGAACGCGAGATCGAGGTGGCGCACCGAGTCGTTCCACCAGCTGTAGTCCTTGGCGACCAGACCGACCTGCTGGGTCTTGCGCGCGATGGCGTCGCCCACGCTCGCGATCGATTGCCGGAGCGCGATCTCGTTCTGGTTGGTGGCGCTGAACCAGACGAAGCAGACCACGACCGTCATCGCCACCCCGACCAGGACGGCGATCGGCAGGATCACGTGCTGGATGAGTTTGCCCCGGCGCTCGACCATTCTCGCAACCTTCACCGTCCTCGAGCGGGCTCGAGCTGAACGCTCGCCCAGTGCTCTATGGCAGCGGTGCGTAAAGATTGAATTAACGAGGATGGCCCAAATGCGCGGTAGCGGCCCCCGGTCGGAGATTCGGCTTTTTGGTTGAGGACGGCGAGGTGCTACCCCCACGCCGGACAGCGCGCAAGTGATCGCGCTACCCACATCGGGATCAGCGGAGGGTCAGCGCCTCGCGGGCATGGCTGCGAGCCCGGCGTAGAGCCGCTCGACGACGTCCTTGTGCGCGAGCTCGGTCGCCTCGGTCGTGACCGCCGCGGCTGCAGCGGCGACGCCATAGCGGCAGGCGTCGTCGAGCGGCCAGTCGTGCGCGAGCGCAAAGGTCAGCGCGCCGACGAAGCTGTCGCCGGCGCCCACCGTGCTCACGACCTCGACCTTTGGCCCCGGGATGTCGAGATCTCCCGCACGGCTCGCCATGACGGCGCCATCGGGCCCGCGCGTGACGATCGCGACCTCGGCCGCGCCCCGCTCCACCAGCTCCCGCGCGAGCGTCCGCGGGTCGTGGTCCGGGGTGCCGGCGAGCTCTCGCGCCTCGTGACGGTCGGGACGCACCAGATACACGCCAGCCGCGAGCGCCGCTTTCAGCGCCGGACCCGAGGTGTCGAGAACCAGACGGGCGCCGTAGCGGCGCGCGAGGCCGGCCAGTTGGCCGAAGAAGTCGTCCGGCACCCCCGGCGGCAGGCTGCCGCTCGCGACCACATATGCAAAGTCCCCCTGCGCCAGCATCGCTTCCAGGGTGGCCAGGGCCTGGTCCGCCTTGCCCGGCGACTGCGGCGCGCCCGCCAGCACGAAGCGGTAATGCTCGCCCGAGGCGCGCTCGGTCACGGTCATGCTGAGCCGCGTATCGCCGTCGGCCTCGAGGTACTGCGCCTGGATGCCGATGCGCGCCAGCATCTCGCGCAGCCGCAGGCCACTCGGCCCGCCGGCCATGACGAACGCGGTGCTCTCGCCGCCGAGCTCGCGGATCATGCGCGAGACGTTGATGCCGCCGCCGCCCGGATCGTAGCGCGGCTCGCTGCAGCGGAGCTTCCGGCCCGGCTCCAGCCGGTCCACCGCCGTCGCGACGTCGACCGCCGGGTTCATGGTCACCGTGAGCAC
>CAZXYL010000374.1:0-2933 GCA_964644915.1 uncultured Geminicoccaceae bacterium | reverse complement strand
GCGATCCTGGCCGAGACCAACCGTCATCCGTTCGATCTGCCCGAGGCCGAGGCGGAGCTGGTGGCGGGCTACAACGTCGAATACTCGTCCATGTCGTTCGCGCTCTTCTTCCTCGGCGAATACGCCAACATGATCCTGATGAGCGCGATCTGCGTGGTGCTGTTCCTGGGCGGCTGGCTGCCGCCGTTCAACGTCGCACCCTTCACCTGGATCCCCGGGCCGATCTGGTTCATCCTCAAGATCTGCCTGATCCTCTACATCTTCATCGCCGCGCGGGCGACCCTGCCGCGCTACCGTTACGACCAGCTCATGCGGCTCGGCTGGAAGGTCTTCCTGCCGGCGTCCTTGATCTGGATCGTGATCACGGCGGGTTTCCTCGTGGCCACCGACAATCTGCCTCGCTGAGGCCGGAGACTTTCATGGCTTGGCTCGACCGCACGGCCCGGACGCTCCTCTGGCAGGAGATCGCGTCCGGCTTTGCGCTCACCTTCAAATACATGTTCAAGCGCAAGGTCACGCTCAACTATCCCTACGAGAAGGGGCCGCTCTCCCCGCGCTTTCGCGGCGAGCACGCGCTCCGGCGCTATCCCAACGGCGAGGAGCGCTGCATCGCGTGCAAGCTCTGCGAGGCGATCTGCCCCGCGCAGGCGATCACGATCGAATCGGAGCCCCGGCCCGACGGCTCGCGCCGCACCACCCGCTACGATATCGACATGGTGAAGTGCATCTACTGCGGGATGTGCGAGGAATCCTGCCCGGTGGATGCCATCGTGCAGGGGCCGAACTTCGAGTTCGCGGTCGAGGACCGGGCCGAGCTCTACTACAACAAGGAGAAGCTGCTCGCGAACGGCGACCGTTGGGAGCGTGAGCTCGCGGCCAACCTTGCCGCCGACGCGCCTTACCGCTAAACGGGGCGCGGCAGACAACGAACAGGCGGGGCACCGGTCCGCCGCTGGAAACGCGATGATCATACAGCTGATCGTCTTCTACCTGCTGGCCGCGGTCGCGGTCGCCGCCGGGGTCATGGTGATCTCGGCCCGCAACCCCGTGCATTCGGTGCTGTTTCTGATCCTCGCCTTCTTCAACGGCGCCGGGCTCTTCATCCTGCTCGGCGCCGAGTTCCTCGCCATGGTGCTGGTGATCGTCTACGTCGGCGCGGTCGCGGTCCTGTTCCTGTTCGTGGTCATGATGCTGGACATCAACTTCGTCCGGCTGCGCGAGGGCTTCCTGCAATACCTGCCGATCGGCGCGCTGATCGGCATCGTGCTGCTGGTCGAGCTGGTGCTGGTGCTGGGGACCTGGGTGCTCGCGCCCGAGATCATGGTCGTGGCCGAGCAGCCGATGCCGCTCGGCGTCACCAACGTCGAGGCGCTGGGCAATCTGTTCTATACCGAGTACTTCTACCCGTTCCAGGCGGCGGGGCTGATCCTCCTGGTCGCCATGATCGGCGCGATCACGCTTACCCTGCGCAAGCGCCCCGTGCGTCGCCAGGACATCGGCCGCCAGGTGCACCGGCGCCGCGAGGAGAGCGTCGAGCTGCGCAAGGTGCCCACGGGGAGCGGCGTCTGATGGCGGTCCCGCTCTCGCACTACCTCGCCGTGGCCGCGACCCTCTTCACCCTCGGCATCTTCGGCATCTTCCTCAACCGCAAGAACGTCATCATCATCTTGATGTCGATCGAGCTGATGCTGCTCGCGGTCAACCTCAACCTCGTCGCCTTCTCCGTGTACCTCGGCGATCTCGCGGGTCAGGTCTTCGCCATGTTCGTGCTCACGGTCGCCGCCGCCGAGGCGGCGATCGGGCTCGCGATCCTGGTCGCCTATTTCCGCAACCGCGGCAGTATCGAGGTCGAGGACATCAATCTGATGCGGGGCTGAGCGCATGTTCGCCGCGGGCGTCGTCTTCTTCCCCCTGCTGGGCGCCATCATCGCGGGCGTCTTCGGGCGCCTGATCGGCGATCGGGGTGCGCAGCTCGTCGCTTGCGCCGGCCTGATCCTGTCCGCGGTCTGCTCCTGGGCGGTGCTCGCCGGCGTGATCGGCGGCGCGCCCTACAAGGTCGAGCTCTTCTCCTGGGTGTATTCGGGCAGCTTCGAGGCCGACTGGGTGATCCGGGTCGATGCCCTCTCCGCGATCATGATGTTCACGGTGAGCACCGTCGCGGCGCTGATCCACGTCTATTCGGTGGGCTACATGGCCCACGATCTGAGCATCCCGCGCTTCATGAGCTATCTGTCGCTCTTCACCTTCTTCATGCTGGTGCTGGTGACCTCGGACAATCTCCTCCAGCTGTACTTCGGCTGGGAGGGCGTGGGCCTCCTCTCCTATCTCCTGATCGGCTTCTGGTACACGCGGCCGTCGGCCAATGCCGCCGCGATCAAGGCGTTTCTGGTCAACCGCGTGGGTGACTTCGGCTTCGCGCTCGGCATCGCAGCGGTCTACCTGGTCTTCGATTCGATCGAGCTCGACGTCATCTTCGCGGCGGCACCGGAGTTCGCCCGGACCGAGCTCAGCGTGTTCGGCGGCACGTTCGATACGCTCACCGTGATCTGCCTCCTGCTGTTCGTGGGCGCGATGGGCAAGTCGGCCCAGCTGCCGCTGCACACCTGGCTGCCCGACGCCATGGAGGGCCCGACCCCGGTCTCGGCCCTGATCCACGCCGCCACCATGGTCACCGCCGGCGTCTTCCTCGTCGCGCGCTTCTCGCCGGTGTTCGAGTACGCACCGACCGCGCTCGCCTTCGTCACCTTCATCGGCGCGTCGACCGCGTTCTTCGCCGCGACCATCGGCTTGGTCCAGAACGACATCAAGCGGGTGATCGCGTACTCGACCTGCTCGCAGCTCGGCTACATGTTCTTCGCCTGCGGCGTCTCGGCCTATGCCGCCGGCATCTTCCATCTCTACACCCACGCCTTCTTCAAGGCGCTGCTCTTCCT
>CAZXYL010000373.1:0-9839 GCA_964644915.1 uncultured Geminicoccaceae bacterium | reverse complement strand
CACGTCGCCCGCGCGCTGCACGATCACCGCATCGCCGATGCGGATGTCCTTGGCCTCGATGTAGTCCTGGTTGTGCAAAGTCGCGCGGGTGACCACGACCCCGCCGACGTTGACCGGCTCGAGCACCGCCACCGGCGTGAGTGCGCCGGTGCGCCCGACCTGGACGATGATGTCGGCGATCCGGGTCGGGGCCTGCTCGGCCTCGAACTTGTAGGCGATCGCCCAGCGCGGCGCGCGCCCGACCACGCCCAGCCGGCGCTGCCAGTCGATCCGGTCGACCTTGATCACCACGCCGTCGGTATCGTAGGGCAGCTCGTGCCGCTGCGCGGCGAGCCGGGCGTGACAGGCGAGCAGCCCGTCCGCATCGCTGTGTCGCTCGACCAGCGGGTTGACCCGGACGCCGTAGCCCGAAAGGCGCTCCAGGAACTCGCTGTAACGGCCGGTGACCGGCGGCTCCGCCTCGCCCCAGCCGTAGCCGAAGAAGCGCAGCGGCCGTCTCGCGGTGATCCGGGAATCCAGCTGCCGCAGCGAGCCGGCGGCGGAATTGCGCGGGTTCGCGAAGGGTGGCTCGCCGGCGGCCTCGCGTTCGGCGTTGAGCTTCAGGAAATCGCCGCGCTCCATATAGACCTCGCCGCGCACCTCGAGCACCGGTGGCGGGTCGGCCGCATCGAGCCGCTGCGGAATGTCGCGGATGGTGCGCACGTTCGCCGTCACGTCCTCGCCGACGGTGCCGTCGCCGCGGGTGGCGCCCTGGACCAGCAGCCCGTTCTCGTACCTCAGGGAACAGGACAGGCCGTCGATCTTGGGCTCCGCCACCACATCCAGCGGCTCGGCCGCGGGCAGGTTGAGGAAACGCCGCACCCGGGCGAGGAATTCCCGCAGCTCATCCGGCGCCATCGCATTGTCCAGCGACAGCATGGGCAGCCGGTGCCGAACCTTGGCGAAGTCGGGAATCGGTTCCGCGCCGATCCGGTGCGAGGGGCTGTCGGGGCGGACGAGATCGGGGAAGCGCTGCTCGATCGCCTGATTACGCCGGCGCAGGCGGTCGTACTCCGCATCCGAGAGCTCGGGGGCGTCCTTTTGGTAGTAGAGCCGGTCGTGGCGCGTGATCTCGGCCGCGAGCCAGGCGAGCTCGGCCTCGGCCTGCTCGCGGGTCAGCCGCTCCGGCGGCAGGTCGAGGCTCCCGGGCCTTGGCATGAGCCGGCTCACGCGGAGCGCGTGATCAGGCTCTCGGCCGCCACCCGGGCCGCGTCGGTGACCTTGGCGCCGGCGAGCATGCGCGCGATCTCCTCGCGCCGCTCGCGCGGCGAGAGCCGGGCGACCGACACCCGGGCGCGCTCGCCCTCGGTGTGCTTCTCGACCCGCCAATGGTGATCGGCGCGGGCCGCGACCTGCGGCGCGTGCGTCACGACCAGAACCTGGACTGTCTTGCCCAGGCGGGCGAGCCGCTCGCCCACGGCATCCGCCGTCGCGCCGCCGATGCCGCTGTCGACCTCGTCGAAGATCAGGCACGGCGTCGAGCGGGTGCGGGCGAGCACGACCTTGAGCGCCAGCATGAGCCGGGCGAGCTCCCCGCCCGAGGCGATGCGCGCGAGCGGCCCCGGCGCCTGACCCGGGTTGGTCGCGACCTCGAACGCGACCCGCTCCGCGCCCTCGGCGCCCCAGTCGGCCTCATCCAGCGGCAGCAGGCGGACCTCGAAGCGCGCCTTCTCGAGTTTCAGCGGTGGCAGCTCGGCCATGACCGCGGATGCCAGGGCCTCGGCCGTGATCTTGCGCGCCGCGCTGAGCTCGGCGGCTTTGTCGACGAAGGCGGCGCGCGCTGCCCGGGCCGCCTGCTCGGCGCCCGCCAGCCGATCCGCGCCGGCATCGATCCGGGCGAGCCGGCCCGCCGTCTCCGCGCGCAGCTCGTCCAGCGCCTCGACCTCGACCCGATACTTGCGCCCCGCCGCCCGCAGGGCGAACAGGCGCTCCTCGATCCGCTCCAGACGATCGCTCGCGACCTGGAGCTCTGCGCCCGCCCGCTCCAGGGCCTCGGCCGCCTCCTCGGCTTCGACCCGGGTGCGCTCGAGCGCCGCGGCCGCGGCGTCGAGCAGACCCTGGCCGAGGCCCTGCGCCCGCTCGATGGCGCGCTGCGCGCCGCCGAGCCGGGTCGCCATGCCGCCCTCGCCGCGCATCAGCTGCAGCGCGTCCTGGATCGCCTGGGCGAGCTTCTCGCGGTTCATGAGCTGGCTGCGCGCGAGCGCCAGCCGCTCCTCCTCGCCGGGCTCGGGCGCCAGCGCGTCCAGCTCCTCCTGCATGTGGCGCAGCCAGGCTTCCTCGGCGGCGGTCCGCTCGAGCTCCGCCGCGATCTCGCCCTGGGCGGCAGCGGCCTCGCGCCAGCGCGCGTAGGCAGCGTGCACGGCGTCCCGGCGCGGCTGGAGCCGGCCGTAGGCGTCCAGAAGATCGCGCTGGATCGCGGGCTCGAGCAGCCCCTGCTGCTCGTGCTGTCCGTGCACCTCGACCAGAAGGGTGCCGATGCGGCGCAGCAGGCCCGTGCCCACCGGCTGGTCGTTGACGAAGGCGCGTGAGCGCCCGTCGAGACCGACGACCCGCCGCAGCACCAGCTCGTCCTCCGGCTCGAGGCCGTGCTCGGCGAGCAGCCCGTACACCGGATCGTCCGGGGCCGGCGCGAACAGGGCGGTGACCGAGCCGCGCTCGGCGCCCGGGCGGACCAGCGCGCGCTCGGCACGCCCGCCGAGCGCCAGGCCCAGCGCGTCCAGGACGATCGACTTGCCGGCACCGGTCTCGCCGGTGAGCACGCACAGACCGGGCGGGAACGACAGCTCCAGGCCGTCGATCAGGACGATGTCGCGGATCGAGAGCGCGCTGAGCATGGCCCCGGACGGACCCGGTTCAGAAGAACGGGCTGGGGAACAGCGTGCGACGCTCCCACCAGGAGGTCCCGTTCTCGTCCGCCTCGTCCGGCGGCAGCGGCTGGCCGTTGACCAGCGCGTAGCTGTCCCGGTACCAGCGGCTGCTCGGATAGTTGTGGCCGAGCACGGCGGCGGTCTTGACCGCCTCCTGATCGACCCCGAGCGCCAGATAGGCCTCGGTCAGGCGATGCAGCGCTTCCGGCACATGGGTCGTGGTCTGGTAGCGCTCGATCACGCTCCGGAAGCGATTGATCGCGCCCACGTACTTGCCCTGGTTCAGGTAGTAGCGGCCGATCTCCATCTCCTTGCCGGCCAGATGATCGCGGGCGAGATCGGCTTTGAGCGAGGCATCGCGCGCGTAATCGCTCTCGGGGAAGCGTCGGATCAGCTCGTCGAAGGCGTTGAGCGCCAGCTCGGTCATCTTCTGATCGCGCCCGACGTCCGACATCCGCTCGTAGTAGCTGACCCCGATCAGATAGTACGCGTAGGAAACGTCCTTGTTGCCCGGATGCAGGGCGATGAAGCGCTCGGCCGCAGCGATCGCCTCGTCGTAGGCGTTGGCCTCGTAGAAGGCGTAAGCCGCCATGACCTCGGCCCGCGTCGCCCACTGCGAATAGGGGTGCTGCCGCTCGACCTCCTCGAACGCCAGGGCCGCCTGGCGATAGTCGCCCTCCTGCAGCAGGTCCATGGCGTGATTGTACAGCTCGTCCACCGGCCGCTCGACATAGTCGTCGTCGGAATCGCCGCCCCCCGCGCAGGCGCCCAGTGCCAAGGTCGCCGCGAGCACGAGCGAGGGAAGGATCCGGCGCAAGAAGAAGCCCTTTCGCATGGCGCGCTCCTAAGTTGGGCCGAGCGCGTGTGGTGTCAAGTCACCACACCACACGTGAATAATACCGTCAGCGCTCACCGGGTAGTGGAAACCCACCATTCTTGCCCGGCCTCGTCGCAAACCCTACACTCCGCACCGGACGGCTGATCCGTCGACCAAAGCAATCAGCGGGCGGCCGGTGAGCAGCCCGAAGACAAATGGGAAGGGCATGGCGAGCCGGAGCAGACGGATCGATCGGCACGTCGGGGAGAGGATCCGTCTGCGCCGCACCGAGCTCGGCCTGACCCAGGAGCAGCTCGCCGAGGCCCTCGACGTCTCCTATCAGCAGATCCAGAAGTACGAAACCGGCGCCAATCGCATCAGCGCCGGGCGCATTTTCGAGATCTCCCGCAAGCTCGCGGTCGACATCGGTTACTTCTTCACCGACCTCGGGGCCGAATCGGCCCCCATGACCGCGCCGCTCGAGCACGGCGGCCGGCAGCGCTCCGCGATCGAGCTGGTGCGCAAGTTCGCGCAGATCAAAGATCCCGACGTCCGGGCGGCGATCGCCGGCCTAGTCAAGACGATCGTGGAGCGGGACGGCCCCGAGCGCCCGGAGGACGCGAAGCCCGATCTGTAGCGGCCGGGATCAGGCCCGGGCACCCACGGCGCGCCGCAGCGGCAGCCGCTCCATCGGCAGCATCGGCTGATCGACCACCCGCCATGCCGTGGCATCCGCGAACAGCGCCCGCAGCAGCTTGTTGTGCATGCTGTGGCCCGCGCAGCGGCCGACCACCCGCCCGATCAGCGGCGCGCCGGCCAGATAGAGGTCGCCCACGCAGTCCAGCACCTTGTGGCGCACGAACTCGTCCGGGAAGCGCAGCCCCTCTTCGTTGAGCACGCGGTCGCGGCTGACGACCACGGCATTCTTGAGCGAGCCGCCGAGCGCCAGGCCCCGCGACCACAGCTCCTCCACGCGCTCGGCGAAGCCGAAGGTTCGCGCCTCCGCGATCTCCGCCTTGAACCGGTCGGGCTCGAAGGTCAGCCGCAGCCTCTGGCTGTCGATCAGGGGGTGCTCGAAGCGGATCGCGTAGTCGATCTCGAACTCGTCGGCCGGTTCCAGACGCAGGCTCTTGCCGTGCGCCGCGACCGCGACGGGCTTCAAGACCTCGACCCAGCGGCGCGGGCGGTCCTGCTCCACGACGCCGGCGCATTCGATCAGGAAGATGAACGGGCGTGCGCTGCCGTCCATGATCGGGACCTCGGGGCCGCCGACCTCGACCAGCGCGTTGTCGATCTCGCACGCCGCCAGCGCCGCCATGAGGTGCTCGACGGTCGCGATCGTCGGGCCGCCCGACTCGCCCAGGGTCGTGCACATGGTCGTATCGCACACCCGGTCGTAGCGGGCGCTCACCGGCGCACTGCCCGGGCGATCGTAGCGCTTGAAACGGATGCCGCTGTCCGGCTCGGCCGGATACAGGGTGAGTGCCACCTTGGCGCCGGTATGCAAGCCGATGCCGACGCAGCCGATCGGGTTGCGCAGCGTTCTCTGCGGCCGGCCGATCTGGCCCTGCACACCCTCGAGACTGCCCTGCAGTTCAGGACTCAACACGCGTCTACCTCTACCGTTACGGCCCCTTCCGCCCCGCTCGGGGCACACCCATGCCGGCAGGCAAAAGAAGAGGCCTCCGCGTCCGATGTAGCGATTCGGACGGGAGGCCTCAAATCACAGTTGGTGACAGTTTGTTACAGCCGGTCCTTGAGGCACCGGCTCGCCTCGCGGTTTGGCTCAGCGGCGCAGGAACGCCGGGATGTCCAGCACGTCCTCCTCGCTCGAGCGCCGCGGCCGCTGCGGCTCCTCGTCGACCCCGGCCAGGGCCGGCTCGCGGTCCACGTCGTGTCGCTCCGGGCGGGCCCGGCCGAAACTCGCCGTGACCCGCTCGAACAGGCTCGGCGGCCGCTCGATGTCGCGTACCGGCGCCCGCACCTTGCTCCAGTCGTGGAAGCGCTCCTGCGGCGGCAGCGGCGGATGCATGAACCCGGGCTCGGTCGGCTTGGGCATGGCCTTGCGCGCCTTGGGGTGCGTCTCCTCGCCTTCGGGCGCGTCCTTGGCTTCGGACGGGCCGGCGCCCCCGGCGTCGGAGCGATCGCCTGCCGGCTCGCGCTCGAGTTCGGCCGGCGATGCCGACTTCGCCTCCGCCCGGGCCTCCGCGAGCAAGGCAGCGGCCTTGGACGGGAAGGGGATCGCCTGCGGCTTGCCCGGCTGCGGCCGCAGGCGGAAGCTCGGGATCGGAGCCTGGGCCGGCTTGTCGGCGCCGTCCCGGGCGCTGGCGCCCGCCGGCCTGGCGGCCGTCTGCACCTCGATCCCGGTGGCGACCACCGAGACCCGCATCTGACCCTCGAGGCTCTCGTCGAGGGTCGAGCCCACGATGATGTTGGCGTCGGGATCCACCTCCTCCTTGATCCGGTTCGCCGACTCGTCGACCTCGAACAGGGTCATGTCGGGTCCGCCGGTGATGTTGATGAGCACGCCGCGCGCGCCCCGCATCGACACGTCGTCGAGCAGCGGGTTGGAGATCGCGGCCTCCGCGGCCTCGATCGCACGCCGGTCACCGCTGCCCTCGCCCGTGCCCATCATGGCCTTGCCCATCTCGCTCATCACCGTGCGGATGTCGGCGAAGTCGAGGTTGATCAGGCCCGGCATGACCATGAGGTCGGTCACGCCGCGCACGCCCATGTGGAGCACGTTGTCGGCGAGCTTGAAGGCGTCGGCGAAGGTGGTCCGCTCGTTCGCGATGCGGAACAGGTTCTGGTTGGGGATGACGATCAGGGTGTCGACGTATTCCTGCAGCTCGTGCAGGCCGGCCTCGGCGACGCGCATGCGGTGCGCGCCCTCGAAGTGGAAGGGCTTGGTGACGACGCCGACCGTCAGGATGCCCTGCTCGCGCACGGAGCGCGCGATCACCGGGGCGGCCCCGGTGCCGGTGCCGCCGCCCATGCCGGCGGTGATGAACACCATGTGGCTGCCCTGGAGCGAATCGAGCAGCTCGTCGATTGCCTCCTCGGCCGCCGCCCGGCCGATCTCCGGGCGCGCGCCGGCGCCCAGCCCCTGCGTGATCGTCGGCCCGAGCTGGATCCGCCGCTCGGTGAGCGATTGATGCAGCGACTGGGCGTCCGTGTTGCAGGCGATGAACTCGACGCCTTCGAGGTGCGACGTGATCATGTTGTTGACGGCATTGGTTCCGGCGCCGCCAACCCCGATCACGGTGATCCGTGGTCGGAGCTCATGCGTCACCGGCATGCTCAGGTTGATGGTCATTGCTCGTTTATCCTCCTCGTTGTCGCCCCGTCGCCGGGGCCTCCTCCTCCTGAGCTGAGCCTTATCCGGCTCTTGGCTCAAAAGTGTCCTGTTATGGTTCAGAAATTCTCCCGTAGCCACTGACCAAACTTGGCCAGCCGTGCGGCGAGCACGGGGCTCGCCCGGGCCGGCCCGAAGGCCAGGCCGCCATCGTCGCGGCTGGCCCACAAGAGCAGTCCCGACGCGCTGGTCCCGGCCGCCGGCTCCATGGCGCCCAGAACCTCACCATGCGGCCAGGCCCGCCCGAGCCGCGCCGGCATGCCGAACATCTCCTCGGCCAGCTCCACCGAGCCTTCGAGCTGGCTGGCGCCGCCGGTCAGGACCAGCCTTCGCCCGGCCGGCGAGATCGGGCTGTGCGCGATACGCGCCTGGACCAGCTGAAAGATCTCCTCCATGCGCGGACGGACGATCTCGGTGAGCCGCGCGCGGGTGACCACCTGCGCGGGCGGGTGCTCCGGATCGCCCAGGCCCGGTACCTCGAGGCGCTGGTGCGCGTCGCCCGCCCGCGGCAGGACCGAGCCGTAGAGCGTCTTCAGCCGCTCCGCCTGGCTGCGCCCCGTGGCGAGGCCGAACGCCAGGTCCTGGGTCACGTGCCGGCCGCCGAGCGGCACGGCGTGGATCTCCTGCAGGCGGCCGTCGCCGAAGCGGGCGACCCCGGTGACGCCGCCGCCGATGTCGATCACCGTGGCGCCGAGCGTCGCCTCGTCGTCGGACAGACAGGCAAGGCCCGCGGCATAGGCCGAGGCGACCACGCCGCCGACCTCGAGATGGCAGCGCTCGACCGCGGCCACGAGGTTGCGCAAGGGCGCCGCCGCCGCGCGCACGAGGTGGGCCACCAGCCGCAGCCGGCGGCCGATCATGCCGCGCGGGTCGCGCAGGGGCTGGCTGCCGTCGAGCGTGACCTCGATCGGCAGGGCGTGCAGCACCTCGACCCCTTCGGCGGCGGCGCGCGCTTCGGCCTGGGCGTGCGCGAGCGCCCGGGCGATGTCGGCGCTGGTCACGGCGCGCCCGCCGAGGTCGATCTCGAGGGTGGCGTAGTGCGAGTGCGGGCGCCCCCCGGAAATGCCGAGCACCAGCTCGCGCAAAGTCAGGCCCGCCTTCTGCTCGGCCTCGTGCACCACCGAGAGCACCGAGGCTTCCGCCGCCTCGGCGTCGACGATCTCGCCCGCCCGGAGCCCCTCGGCGAGCTGATAACCCACGCCCAGCAGCTCGAAGCCGCCGTCGGGACCGCCGCGGGCGATCAGGCAGCACATCTTGCTCGTGCCGATGTCCAGGACGCCGAACGGCTCCTGCCGGCCGATCGGGCGGCCGGGGATGCGGCTGAGCGGGATGACGTTGGTCCCGCTCATGCGCCCCGTTCCTCCAGCGCCGCGGGATCGAGCTGCAGCCGCAGCCGCTCCGGCAGGAAGCGCAGATCGACGACGCGGATCGCCCGCTCGAGCAGAGCCTCCTCGCGGTTCCTGGCGGCGAGGTAGCGCCAGGCCTCGATCACCCGGTCCTCCGGCAGGAGGACGTCGATGCCGTCGTCGAGGTGCACCGTCCAGCGCCGGTCGCCGACCCAGGTCGCGGCCGCGACCCGGGCCCACAGCTCGGGCTCGGTCGAGAGCAGGACGAACAGGCGCACCGCGCCCTCGGGGGCGTGATCGCCGACGAGCACGCGCAGATGGCCGTAGCTGGCGGCGCTCGCCCGGTCAGAGATGACGCCCTCGATGACCTCGCCGCTGCGGTCGACCAGCGCGAACCGGCCCTGCCGCTGCCAGAGCGCGATCGGCTCCCGCTCCAGGATCCGGACGCGGATGCCGTCGGGCAGGAACCGGCTGGCACTCGCCTGCTCGACCCAGGTCAGCTGCTCCAGGCGCGACTTGATGGCGGGCAGATCGATGCCCAGCAGCGGATCGCCGACCTCGACGCCCACGGCGGCGCGCACCTGCGCGAACTCGGTCCGGCTGCGCCCGTCGACGTAGACCTGGCTCACCCGCAGCCCGGCATCACGCGACAGCTCGAGCACGCGCGCGACCACGGCTTCACGCGCCCGGGTGCCGAGATCGGCGGCATAGGCCCACCAGACCAGGCCGGAGGCCAGCCCGAGGCCGAACGAGGCGGCGGTGCCGTACAGCACCGGCCGCAGCCAGCGCGGCTTCGGCGGGCGCCGCAGGTAGCGCCGCGCCCGGCGGGCGCCGAGGCTCACCCGTCGCATCGCGCCTCCTCGACCAGCCGCACCACGAGATCGGCAAACGCGATGCCGACGTGGGCCGCCTGCTCCGGCACGAGCGAGAGCGGCGTCATGCCCGGTTGGGTGTTGACCTCGAGCAGGTAGAGGCCGTCCGGATCGTCCGGATCGAGCCGGAAATCGGCGCGCGAGACGCCCCGGCAGCCGAGCAGGCGGTGCGCGCAGAGCGCCTGCTCCATGGCGCGGTCGTACAGCTCTCCGGGGATGGGCGCGGGGATCAGATGCTCGGCCTGGTGCTCGGTATATTTGGCGAAATAGTCGTAGAAGCCCTGACGCGGGCGGATCTCGGTGACCGCGAGCGGCCGCTCGCCGAGCACGCCGACGGTCAGCTCGCGCCCCGGGATGTAGCGCTCGACCAGGACCTCGGCACCGAACGGCCAGTCGTTGCGATCGATCGCCCGCTCGGCGGCGGTGCGCACGATCCGGACGCCCACGCTCGAGCCCTCGCCGTTCGGCTTGACCACGTAGGGCGGCGCCATGACCTCGCCGTTCGCGAGCGCTTCGATGGTGGTGAGCCGGCCCTCCGGGCAG
>CAZXYL010000372.1:0-2626 GCA_964644915.1 uncultured Geminicoccaceae bacterium | reverse complement strand
CCGGGAGTCCGGTGCACGGGAGTACTCGAGCTTCAGGCAATGCTCGATGATGCGGCGCAGCTGGCTGCGCACGGCGTCGCGCTGACTGGTGCCCAAGTCCTCCACCTCCTCGATCAGGTGCGGGAAGTCGAGGTCGACGTTCGGGCGCATCTTTGCGAGGCGGCGCAGCGCGTCCGCCTGACGCCGGGTCCAGACGTAGAAGTCCTCCTCGTACAGCTCCTCGAGCCGGCTCGCCATCGCGCTTCGATCCCCTTTGAGCCGCACGATGCTAGCACGTTCATCACGGGCCGGAGAAGGCCGGCGGCGTTGGGCCTTTACAGTCGCGCCGCGCCGCGGGCATAAGGCGGGCCATGCACATCCATCGGGCGTACTGGAGCCTGCCGAAGGCCGCGCTCTTCGGCGTGGTGGCGATCGGCAACTTCGACGGCGTCCATCGGGGCCATCGGGCCTTGATCGAGGTCGCGCGCGCCCGCGCCCGAGAGCTGCGAGCACCTCTGGCGGTCGTCACCTTCGAGCCGCATCCGCGCGAGGTGCTCGCGCCGGAGGCGGCGCCGCCGCGGATCACGCCCCTGCGCGTCAAGGCGCGCCTTCTGGCCGAACTCGGGGTCGAGCACCTGTTCGCGCTGCCCTTCACGAACTGGATGCGCACCAAGACACCCGAGGCCTTCGTGCACGACGTGCTGGCCGGCGGGCTCGGCATCCGGCACGCCGTGGTGGGCTACGACTTTCGCTTCGGCTACCAGGCCAGGGGCGACGCCGAGGCACTCGCTGCATTGGGCCAGGAATACGGCTTCGGCGTGAGCGTGATCGAGCCCGTGACCTGGCGGGGGGAGGTCTGCTCGTCGAGCCGCATCCGCAACGCTGTTGCCCAGGGCGAGGTGACGCTCGCGCGCGATCTTCTGGGCCACCCGCTGATGGTCGAGGGGCGCGTGGTCCAGGGCGCCCGGCGCGGGCGTGAGCTGGGCTATCCGACCGCCAATCTCCGCCCGCCGAAACCGCGGGTGCTCTGGCCGGCGGCCGGCATCTACGCGGTGCAGGCGGCCTGGGGTCGCGGGCCGCGGCCGGACTGGCAAGACGCCGTCGCCAGCCTCGGCTTTCGGCCGACCTTCGGGGGCACCGAGCTGCTGCTCGAGGTGCACCTGCTGGATGGCGAGGCGGAGCTTTACGGCCAGCGCCTCTGCTGCGCCTTCCTCGAGCGCCTGCGGGACGAAGCGAGGTTCGCCGACATCGACGAGCTCAAGACCCAGATGGCGGCCGATTGCGACCGCGCGCGCGACGTGCTGGCGAGCCGGCGCGCCTGACCCCACATGATGGTTCCTTTGCCGAGCCCACGAGCGAGATCATGACCCGGGACTATCGCGCCACCGTGTTCCTGCCGCGGACCGACTTCGCGATGCGGGCCAATCTGCCGGTACTCGAGCCGGAGATCCTGCAGCGATGGCACCGGATCGACCTGTATCGCTGTCTGCGCGAGGCGGGTCGCGGGCGCGAGAAGTTCGTCCTGCACGACGGGCCGCCGTACGCCAACGGCCACCTCCACATGGGCACGGCGCTGAACAAGATCCTCAAGGACGTGGTCAACCGCAGCCAGCAGATGCTGGGCAAAAACGCCGTCTACGTCCCGGGCTGGGACTGCCACGGCCTGCCGATCGAGTGGCAGATCGAGCAGCGCTACCGGCAGGCGGGCCAGGACAAGGACGCGGTGCCGATCGCCGAGTTCCGCCGCGAGTGCCGTGAGTTCGCTCAGCACTGGATCGACGTCCAAAAGGCCGAGTTCCAGCGGCTGGGCGTGGTCGGCGACTGGGAGCGCCCCTACACCACGATGGAGTTCGAGGCCGAGGCCGGCATCTTCCGCGAGCTCGCCAAGTTCCTGCTCTCGGGGCAGCTCTACCGGGGCAAGAAGTCGGTCATGTGGTCGGTCGTGGAGAAGACCGCGCTCGCCGAGGCCGAGGTCGAGTATCGCGATCACACCTCGACCACGATCATCGTCCGCTTCCCGGTGATCGAGGCCTCGCATCCGGCGCTTGAAGGGGCCGCGGTCCTGATCTGGACCACCACGCCCTGGACCATCCCGGGCAACCGCGCCGTCGCCTACGGCAAGGACGTCGAGTATCGGGTGATCGAGGTCACCGAGGTGAGCGAGCGCTCGCGCGCGCGGATCGGCGACCGGCTGGTGGCGGCGACGCCGCTGCTGGAGCGGGTCGCCCAGGAGATCGGCATTGCGAGCTACCGGGTGGTGGATGAGCTCAAAGGACGCGAGCTCGCCGGCACGACCGTGCGCCACCCGCTCTGGGGCATGGGCTACGAGATCGAGGATCCGCTGCTCGCGGCCGAGTTCGTGAGCGCGGATGAGGGCACCGGGCTGGTCCACATCGCGCCCTCGCACGGCGCCGACGACTTCGATCTCGGCGCGCTGCACGGCCTCGAGGTGCCGGACCTGGTGGAGGAGGACGGACGCTATGCCCCGCACGTGCCGCTGTTCGCGGGCGTGCACGTATTCGAGGCGACCGAGCCGGTGCTCGACGCGCTGGCTGCCAACGGCGCCCTGCTCGCCCGCGGCAAGCTCACCCACAGCTACCCGCATTCCTGGCGCTCCAAGGCCCCCTTGATCTTTCGGGCGACGCCG
>CAZXYL010000371.1:0-1912 GCA_964644915.1 uncultured Geminicoccaceae bacterium | reverse complement strand
GAGGCGCTGCAGGAGCTGCGCTTTGCCGCCAAGGCGGCGGGCATCGAGCAGGGCACGCTCGATATGGCCCTGCAGCGGTTCACCCGTCGCGCGGCGGAGGCGGCGCAGGGCACCGGCGAGGCGAAGGACGCGCTCGCCAGGCTCGGCATCGGGCTGGGTGACCAGAGCGGGAACCTGCGTCGGAGCGAGGATCTGCTCTCGGATGTGGCCGATGCGTTCGCCCGGATCGAGGACCCGGCCGAGCGCGTCCGGCTCGCCTTCAAGCTGTTCGATTCGCAGGGCGTGGCTCTCGTCAACCTGCTGCGCGAGGGCAGCGGCGCCCTGGAGCAGATGCGCGAGCGCGCCCGCAGCCTGGGCATCGTTCTCGACGAGCGCCTCGTGCGCGACGCCGAGCGCGCCCGGACCGAGCTGGACACGCTCGCCCAGGTGATCTCGGCGAATTTGACCCGGGCGGCGCTCGAGGCGGCGCCCGTGATCGCCGACCTCTCGGCGAGAGTTGACCGCACCCGGGTGCAGCGGCAGTCTCGATCCTGACGGAGGCCGTCCGGGGAACTTCCGACCAAGCCCTCCACGCACCCCGTCGTGCCAGCACCCGTCGGGCGGCTCGGGAGGGAGCGCCGCTCGTCGAACCGAGGGTGGAGGATGTGTCTGAGAGGTTGTCTTATCCTGGCGCACCGGACGCGAGAACCGAGCCGTCGGCAGGAAGCCTGCGGCCGGCCAGCATCGTCGCGGTGCTGGTGGCCGGCTCCGTCTCCGGGCTGATCTGCGTCTTCGCCGTCGTCTCCTTCGCCGCGCTCGTTTTCTCCGGCGATCTGACCCCTTACCGGCCCGCGGGCATGGGCATGGCGCTGGCCGGCGCGGTGGCGATCGGCTTCGTGATGACACTCACGAGTTCCTACCCCGGCACGGTCGCGCTGCCCCAGGACAAGACGGCGGCCATCACCGCCCTCCTGGCGGCCTCGATCGCCGCCATCATCCCGCCGGATGCCCCTGGCGACATGCTGCTGGCGACGGTGGTCGGGGCGATCGTCGTCGCCTCGGTGCTGACCGGGCTCGCTTTCCTGACCCTGGGTGCGCTTCGGCTCGGCGGTCTCGTGCGCTACGTGCCATATCCGGTGGTCGGCGGCTTCTTCGCCGGTACGGGCTGGCTGCTGCTGGACGGCGCGGTCGGTGTGCTGACGGGCCGTGCCCTGCGGCCGGCCGACCTCCCCGGCCTGCTCGAGCCGGAGGCCGTGGCGATGTGGGCACCGGCCGCGATCTTTGCAGCGGCCCTGACCATCGCCTTGCGGCGGGGCGGCGGCGCCCTGGTGATCCCGGCGTTCCTGATCGGCGCGACCCTGTTGTTCTACCTCGGGCTGCTCGTTGCGGGGGTGCCGGTGGCGGAAGCGGGACGAGCCGGCTGGCTGCTCGGCCCGTTCCCCAAGGGTGGCCTGTGGTATCCGCTCCACCTCGGTATCCTGAGCGAGGCGGACTGGTCCGACATCCTGCTGGGCCATGCCGCGAGCCTCGGCACGCTGGTGCTCGTGAGCGTCCTCTCGCTCCTCCTTTACACCTCGGGCCTCGAGATCGCGGTGCGCCGCGATATCGACGTGAACCGCGAGTTCAAGGCGGCCGGCTTCGGCAACCTGGCCAGCGCGGCCGTGGGCGGACTGATCGGGTTCCACGCGCTGAGCCTTTCGGCGCTCAGTCACCGACTCGGGGCCGAGACGCGGGCCGTGGGGCTGATCGCGACCAGCTTCAGCCTCTTCGTCCTGCTGGCCGGGGCCGAGCTGCTATCCTACGTGCCGACCTTCCTGGTCGGCGGCATCCTCTTCTTCCTTGGCATCGACTTCCTCATGGAAGCGCTGCACGACGTCCGCCACAAGCTGCCGCGGGCGGACTCGGCGATCGTCGTGCTGATCCTTCTCGTGGT
>CAZXYL010000370.1:0-2129 GCA_964644915.1 uncultured Geminicoccaceae bacterium | reverse complement strand
GCGCCCCAGGCGCTTGCTCGACAGGGAGGCACAACGAATGACGAGCCAGAGAACCTACGCCGGCACCCTTTCCCGCCACACCATGGCATACGTGCTCGCGGGCGGGCGCGGCTCGCGCCTGCTCGAGCTCACCGACAAGCGGGCCAAGCCCGCCGTCTTCTTCGGCGGCAAGACCCGGATCATCGACTTCGCGCTCTCGAACGCGCTCAACTCGGGCATCCGGCGGATCGCCGTCGCGACCCAGTACAAGGCACACAGCCTGATCCGGCATCTGCAGCGCGGCTGGACCTTCCTGCGCCCCGAGCGCAACGAGAGCTTCGATATCCTGCCCGCCTCGCAGCGGGTCTCGGAAACCCAGTGGTACCTCGGCACGGCCGATGCCGTGACCCAGAACATCGACATCATCAGGAGCTACGGTCCCGAGTATCTGGTCATCCTCGCCGGCGACCACGTGTACAAGATGGACTACGAGCTGATGCTCGAGCAGCACGTCGACCAGAACGCCGATGTCACGGTCGGCTGCCTCGAGGTGCCCCGCATGGAGGCGACGGCCTTCGGCGTGATGCACGTCGACGAGCAGGACCGGATCGTCGCCTTCCTGGAGAAGCCCGCCGATCCCCCGGGCATCCCGGACAAGCCGGAGATGGCGCTCGCCAGCATGGGCATCTACGTCTTTCGCAGCGAATTCCTGTTCGAGCAGCTCCGGCGCGATGACGAAGATCCGCGCTCGAGCCACGACTTCGGCAAGGACATCATCCCGTATCTGGTCGAGAACGCGAAGGCGGTCGCCCACCGCTTCCCGAGCTCCTGCGTGCGGAGCGGCTCCGAGCCCGAGCCCTACTGGCGCGACGTCGGCACCGTCGACGCCTACTGGGAAGCCAACGTCGACCTGACCGACTTCGTCCCGGCGCTCGACCTCTACGATCAGGACTGGCCGATCTGGACCTTCGCCGAGATCACGCCGCCCGCCAAGTTCGTGCACGACGAAGGCGACCGGCGCGGCATGGCGACCAGCTCCCTGGTCTCGGGCGGTTGCATCATTTCCGGCAGTCGGATCGACAAGTCGCTGCTGTTCACCGGCGTCCACGCCCATTCCTGGAGCGAGCTCAGCCACGTCGTGGCGCTGCCGCAGGTGCAGATCCGGCGTGGCGCCCGCCTTAAGAAGGTCGTGATCGACCGCGGCGTGGTGATCCCGGAGGGGCTCGTGGTCGGTGAGGACCCCGAGGCGGATGCGCGCGGGTTCCGGCGCACCGACAAGGGCGTCTGCCTGATCACCCAGCCGATGCTCGACCGGCTCGGAGCCTGAGCGTGCCCGCCGCGCGCCCCCTCTGGCGGTTCAGCTGTTCGCGGCATGCCCCGCCTGCGTCGCCGAACGCGACGGAGCATTGCCCGCTCGCTGCGGACCATAGGCGCCAGCCTTTGCGACGCCCTCGATGTCGCCCGGGCCGATGCCGAGGTCGTAGAGCTCGCGGTGGCCGTGCTGCGACAGCTCGGCGCGGATCCGCTCGTAGAGCCGCCGTCGCAGGAAGCGCTCACGGAGAGACGTCAGCATGAGGTTCTCCTTCGCTGTGGTCTCATGCCGCTGATATGGCCATGCCGGCGAAGACGGTGTGGCCGATTTTTGCATTGCAGCATAGACATCGCGCCGTGACCCCATCTCAGGCATGCCAGGCAACTTGGGATCCACATGGACGAGCGTACAATTTCGAGGCATTCAGCCCAGCAGGACTTTTCACTGCACAGAGTGATTGCAGGAGAGATCGGAACGTGAGCATTCACTCGGAGCCGCATCTGTTGCTGCTCTGCAACATGGCGCGGCGAACGGGGCATGCTGCTGGAGGAGAGTTCCATGGCCGCACCGGCCCTTGTTTTTGACCTGGACGGCACGCTGGTGGACAGCGTCTACCAGCACGTGCTGGCCTGGCACGAGGCGCTGCACGAGAACGGCATCGAGCTCTCGGTCTGGCGCATCCACCGCCGGATCGGCATGAGCGGCGGCCTGTTCACGCGCCAGCTTCTGCGCGAGACCGGGCGCGATCTCGACGAGGCGCTGCTTCAGCGGCTGCGTGCGCGCCACGCGGAAGCCTATCTGCAGCGGATCGATCAGGTCCGGCCCCTGCCCGGCGCGC
>CAZXYL010000369.1:0-1949 GCA_964644915.1 uncultured Geminicoccaceae bacterium | reverse complement strand
TGCGCGTCGGCACGCTCGACAATCCCGCGGCGCTGCTGCCCGACGTCCACATTTACACACGATCGAAGCTGCCCTGGGTGCAGCTGCCCGAAGCCGTGCCGGCATTCGAGGTCTATTATGACACTCGGTCGTTGTGGCCCGCCGCGAGCCTCGAGCGCCGCCGCGCGATTCTCGGCTGATGATGCGTGGGCCACCCCATCCCAGATGTCTCGCCGGGGAGGCTCAACTCATGGAGGCCTGGAGCATGCAGGCGACCCTCGAGGGCCGAATCGTCGCCGAGAGCGAAGACGTGGTCGAGTGCCACGGCTACCAGTACTTCCCCCGAGCCGCGGTCCGCATGGAGTGGCTCGAGAAGGCGCCAGAGACGGCCTCGGACCTCGAATGCCCGCACGGCGTCCGGTTCTACGACGTGGTGATCGACGGGCGGCGCTATGAGCGCGTCGCCTGGTCCTACGAGGTGCCGCGCCCCGCCATGCGACAGGTCGGGGGGCGCTTCGGGTTCTGGCGAGACGTCGTGGTGAGATGACGGCTTCCTGCAGGGTGCCGGGACTATCCCTGCTTGGAAACCAGGTGGATGATCGACGCGGGGCTCGAGATCCAAAAGCCCTCGAAGCCTTCTGGCAAGCGCTCGATCTCGTCGCAGCGGACGACGCCGGCCGCCGCGAGATGCTCGGCCGCCGCCGCCACGTCGTCGGCGACGAGCTCGAGCCAGATCTCCGCCTGGCTCAGGCCGGGCATCCGGTCGATCCAGAGCTGATTGCTCCCGAACCTGAACACCACGGCCGGCAGGTGTTCTTCGAGCCGCTCAAGGCCGACCACGTCCCGATAGAAGCCGACCGTCGCCTCGTACGCGTGCGGTGGCACCTTGAGCGCGATGTTGCGGCCAGCGGTGAAGTTCGGGGTCATCGGCTCCTCCTCGAGGTCTGTGAGGGGTCGTCGTGCGCGCGTCTTTGCCGGCTGGTTCAGCTCGCGCTCCGGCGCGTCCAACCGATCGACCCGAAACGCGCGCTGGCTCGCTCGCGCGCCCCTTCGCGATGTCCTTCGACTGCGTCCAGCTCGGATCGCATCCCGATCGCCCGCTTATACTGACCCTCGCGAGTGAAGACCATCCGAACCGAGCCCGTCTCGAGTCGGGCGAAAGCGGCGGCCCGTGCGGCGGCTCGCGTCGCGATGACGAACGGCTATCGACATCGTGAGCAGGCGGCATTTCACATCGGCCCTGCGGCGCCCCACCTCGTGGCGGGTCGACAACCAGTCTGGCTGGGACGAGATGGCGGCGATTCAGGACGCGAAGACCTCGACTGTGCAGCGGCCGGTGCTCGGCAAGCGCGTCTTGCGCTGGCTGGGCGCGGGCTTGCTGGTGCTCGCTCTGGCCGCGTTCGGCTACGAGCTGTGGCTTGCGCTGCAGACCGGCAGCTATCGCATGCTCGCCGCCGGCGAGCTGTGGTACGCCCTCGACCGGGGCAGCCTCAATCTCACGCAGGCGGTGGTCCAGCGCTACCTGCTGCCCGCGCTCTGGGATCCGGTGATCGTCACCGTCCTCCTGTGGCCCGCATGGGCGTTGCTCGGCGCGCCGGGAGCGGCGCTGCTCGTCGCTTCCGTACCGGTTCGGATCGGCAGGCAACCTCGGCACCCGCGCAAAGATAATTCATCATGAATTAATTATTGACGGCCAGCACCGGGGCTGACATTCTGGCGCTCGTCATCGCGGCGACGACAGCGCCGCCGCAGGCACGCAGAGAAGGCACGTCGTGCACGAGGGCCCGACCGGTCAGGGCAGCAACTCGGTCCAGGTGCGTCTCTTCAACGAGCGCGTGATCCTGGCGGCCCTGCGCAAGCTGGGCCACGCATCCAAGGCCGACCTGGCACGCTACGCCAACCTCACCAGCAACACCGCGGGCGTCATCGTCCGTGAGCTGGAAGCGCAAAGGCTGGTGCGCTCGGAGGGC
>CAZXYL010000368.1:0-2957 GCA_964644915.1 uncultured Geminicoccaceae bacterium | reverse complement strand
GGCGGCCGCCTCGGAGCGGCTGGAGTTCGAGCAGGCGGCCGCGATCCGCGACCGTCTCAAGGCGCTCGCGCACATCACCTCGCGCCAGGGCATCAACGTCGCCTCGCTCGGCGATGCCGACGTGGTGGGCCTCGCCCAGGACGGCGGTCAGGCCTGCGTGCAGGTGTTCTTCTACCGGGGCGGGCGCAACTACGGCAATCGCGCGTACTTCCCCGCCCATGCCCAGGATGCCGGGCCCGGCGAGCTCATGGACGCCTTTCTCGGCCAGTTCTACAGCGAGCGCGTGCCGCCCAAGCTCGTGCTCGTGAGCCACGCGCCGGCGTCTGCGGATCTGCTCACCGAGGCGCTGGCGGTCCATGCCGGGCGCAAGGTGCAGATCGCGCGGCCGGCCCGGGGCGAGCGGCGGCAGATCGTGGCGCAGGCGGAGAGCAACGCGCGCCTGGCACTCGCCCGCAAGCTCGCGGAGAGCGGCTCGCAGGCCGAGCTGCTGCGCCGGCTCGCCGAGGCGATCGACCTGCCGGAGCCGCCCGGTCGCATCGAGGTCTACGACAACAGCCACATCATGGGCACGCACGCGCTCGGCGCCCTGATCGTCGCGGGACCCGAGGGATTGAACAAATCGGCTTACCGGAAGTTTACGATTCGGGCGGAAGATCTCAGTCCGGGCGACGACTACGCCATGATGCGCGAGGTGCTGACCCGGCGCTTTGTGCGCCTGCAGAAGGAAGATCCCGATCGGCAGAGCGGCCAGTGGCCGGATCTCGTGATCATCGACGGTGGTGCCGGCCAGCTCTCGGCCGCGCTCGAGGTGATGGGGGGCTGCGGCGTGAACGGCGTACCCGTGCTCGCGATCGCCAAGGGCCCGGAGCGTAATGCCGGGCGCGAGACTCTGCATCTGCCGGAGCGGGAGCCGTTCAGGCTGGACCCGCGCGACCCGGTGCTTTACTTTCTGCAGCGCCTGCGCGATGAAGCTCACCGCTTCGCCGTCACGAGCCACCGCGCGCGCCGCGGCAAGGCTCTGGGACGTTCGGCCCTGGATCGGGTGCCGGGCGTCGGCGCCCGGCGCAAACGGGCGCTGCTCGGCCATTTCGGTTCGGTCCGGGCGATCGGGACGGCGGGGCTCCTCGATCTCGAACGGGTGCCGGGCATCAGCAAGGCGGTCGCCAAGGCCGTCTACGACGCGTTTCACGAGGGAAGTTGAGAGGACGCGCCTCGATGTACAATCCGCCCAACCTTCTGACCGTCTCGCGCATCCTCGCCATCCCGGCCCTGGTGGCGGCGTTCTACATCCCCGGCAGCTTCGGCATGTGGGCGACCTGCGTGATCTTCGCGCTCGCCGCGATCACCGACTTCTTCGACGGCTATCTCGCGCGCAACTGGTCGATGCAGTCGGCGCTCGGGCGCATGCTCGACCCGATCGCCGACAAGCTGCTGGTCGGCGCCGCGATCCTCATGCTGGTGCACTTCGAGCGCGCGCCGATCCTGCCCGCGCTGGTCATCCTGTGCCGCGAGATCATGGTCTCCGGCCTGCGCGAGTTCCTGGCCGAGGTCCGGGTCGGCATGCCGGTCTCGCGCCTCGCCAAGTGGAAGACCGGCGTGCAGATGGCCGCGATCGGGTTCCTGCTCGCGGGCACGGCCGCGCCCTGGTGGCTGTTCGCCGATCTGGTCGGCTGGTACGGCCTCTGGCTCGCCGCCGGCCTGACCCTGGTCACCGGCTTCGACTATCTGATGCTCGGCCTGCGTCAGGCCACGACCCCGGCGCCGACGCCGGCCAAGCGCCCGAGCGCCCGGCGAGCGGCCGTGCCCTGATCCGGTCGGGCCGGGCCTCGCCCTGGACCGGTCACGGCCGGGCCCGACCCGGCGATCCACCATCCGCCTGTCATTGCCGGGCTCGACCCGGCATTCCATGTTGAGGGGGGACCGAGCCCGGGACCCCTCGGACTCCTGAACCTGCGACCCGATGGCCATGAAGATCCTCTATTTCGCCTGGCTGCGCAGCAAGACCGGCATCTCCAGCGAGGAGGTCACGCCGCCGGCCGAGGTGACGACCGTGGGCGAGCTGATGGAGTGGCTCGCCGGCCAGCGCCCCGGCTTCGCGGATGCCATGGCCGCGCGCGGCGTGATCCGCGCCGCGGTCAACCAGGACTACGCCGATCCGAGCCATCCGGTCCGGCCGGGCGACGAGGTCGCCTTCTTCCCGCCGGTCACCGGCGGCTGAGCCCGGACGCCCGCGATGATCCGCGTCCAGCAGGAGCCGTTCGATACCGGCGCCGAGCTCGCGGCGCTCAGCGCCGGGCGCACCGATATCGGCGCCGTCGCGAGCTTCGTGGGCTTGGTGCGCGATGTCGCCGGCGATGAGCGCATCGCCGCCATGACGCTGGAGCACTACCCGGGCATGACCGAGCGGAAGCTCGCCGAGGTCGAGGAGGAGGCGCGCGCGCGCTGGCCGCTGCAGGCGAGTCTCATCGTGCACCGCTATGGCCGCATGCTCCCGGGCGAGCCGATCGTGCTCGTGGCCGTGGCCTCGGCGCATCGCGCCGCGGCGCTGGAAGCCTGCGCCTTCCTGATCGACTGGCTGAAGACCAAGGCGCCGTTCTGGAAGCTCGAGGAGACGGAGGCGGAGCAGCGCTGGGTCGAGGCGCGCGCGAGCGACGACCTCGCCGCCGCCCGCTGGCAGCGGCGTTAGCCCGATCCGCTCCGGGGCCGCGGTCCCGGCTCGGGAGCGCTCAGATTTGCCGGCCCCGGAACCGGCGCTACATGCTAGAACAAGACAGATGCTGAGACGGCAGTCTGTGTGGTGCGCCGCCTGCTCAAGTTCGCTCTGCCGATCGGGCTGCTCGCCGCCTCGCTAGCGGGGGCGGGCTACCTGCGCGCGACCAAACCCGCGGTCGAGCCCAGGCCGGCGGTCGAGCGGGTGTGGACCGTGAGCGCCGAGCCGGTGCGCTTTGCCGATCATC
>CAZXYL010000367.1:0-1961 GCA_964644915.1 uncultured Geminicoccaceae bacterium | reverse complement strand
TCGTCCGCGGCTATTTCCACGCCCGCGACAGCCTGGAGCCGGTCTCGCGCGCGGAGCTCCTGGAGCGCATCCGCGTCGGCCTGGTCACGGTGCTCGATGTGCGCCCGGCGGACGAGTTCGCGCTCGGGCACCTCCCGGGCGCCGTCAACATCCCGCTCGGAGAGCTCGAGGCGCGGCTCGCCGACCTCGATCCGTCCCAGGAGATCGTCGCCTACTGCCGCGGCCCCTACTGCGTGCTCTCCTACGAGGCCGTGGCGCGGCTGCGTGAACGCGGCTATCGCGTACGGCGCCTCGTCGATGGCTTCCCGGAATGGCGGAGCACTGGCCTACCGGTCAACGTCGGCTGATCAGGACCCGGAACAATCTGCCGGTCAGGATCCCCGCGCCGCTTCCGAACCAAAGACCATCTCGCCGCGCCTGCGATGTGGCATTGTCGAGGCCGCAACACGCAGGGGAGGTGGTTCCATGGACCAGACGGAGCGCATGCTCGAAGGCCGGGTGGCGCTGGTCACCGGTGCCGGGCGCGGGCTCGGGCGCGCGTTCGCCGAGCGCCTGGCAGAGCTGGGCTGCCGGATCGGCGTGCACGGCATGCGTGAGCACGGCCCGGCCGAGTTCGGCGAAGGCACGACGCTCACCGAGACCGCCCGCGCCATCGCCACGGCGCACGAGGTTCAGACCTCACGGATCCTGGGCGACCTCACCCGAGCGGACGAGGTCGAGCGGGTGGTCGCGGGCGTCGAGGCGGAGCTCGGCCCGCTCGACATCCTGGTGCACAACGCCGGCGGCGACATCGCGGCCGGCGGCGGCAAGCCCGACCCCAACGATGCCGTCGCCATCGCCGAGGCGGACGTGCGCGCCGTGCTCGATCGCAACCTGCTCTCGACGATCCTGGTCTGTCAGCGCGTCGCCCGCAGCATGATGGCGCGCCGGCAGGGGCGGATCCTCACCATCAGCTCCATCGCCGCCTTCCGCGGCCGGTCGCATAGCGCGATCTATGCCACCGCCAAGGCCGGCGTCGTGCACTACACCCGCTGCCTCGCCGACCAGCTGCGCGGCCACGGCATCGCCGTCAACTCCCTCGCCCCGGGCGAGACGCGCACCGGCCGCTTCCTCGCCACCCGTGCGGTCGACCCGGAGCGGCTTTCGGAAGCCGATACGCTCGATCGCATCGCCACGGTCGACGAGGTCGCCCGCGTGGTGGAGTTCTTCGCCGGCCCGCAGGGCGCCTTCGTCTCGGGCCAGGTGCTGCGCGTCGACGGCGGCACCCAGTGCTGGCCAGCGTGACCTCGCGCGCGTAAGAATCGGGGACGCGCACCGGCCGGACCGATGGGGCGGCGCGCGCGGGGAGGCGACATGAACCGCGAGGTCATCATCACCTGCGCCGTGACCGGCGCCGGCGATACCGTCGGCAGGCATCCGGCAATCCCGATCACGCCGGCGCAGATCGCGGATGCGGCGCTCGAGGCGGCCGAGGCCGGTGCCGCCATCGTCCACATTCACGTGCGCGACCCCGAGACCGGCAAGGCCGACCGCAAGCCGGAGCTCTATCGCGAGGTGGTCGAGCGCATCCGCGCCCGCGAGCGGACCGTGATCCTGAACCTCACCGCCGGCATGGGCGGCGACTTCGTGCCCGACCCGGAGGAGCCCTGGCGCGGCGGCGCCGGCACCGACATGGCCACGGTCGAGGACCGGCTCGTTCACCTCGAGGAGCTGCGCCCCGAGATCTGCACCCTCGACTGCGGCAGCATGAACTACGCCACCTCCGCCTACGTCAGCACGCCCGAGATGCTGCGCGCCATGGCGGCCAGGATCAAAGCCGCGGGCGTCAAGCCCGAGATCGAGGTGTTCGAGCTCGGCCACGTCTGGATGGCCAAGCAGCTGATCGAGGAGGGGCTGATCGAGCCGCCGCCCCTGTTCCAGCTCTGCACCGGCATCCCCTTCGGCGCCGAATGCGACCCCCG
>CAZXYL010000366.1:0-8328 GCA_964644915.1 uncultured Geminicoccaceae bacterium | reverse complement strand
GAGAGCGCCTCGGTCTTCGCGCGCATGGCGGCCAGGTCCTCGGCCTCCATCACGCCCTTGAGCTCGGCGATCGCGCCCTCGATCGCCTGACGGTCGGCCTCGCCGAGCTTGGCGCCGTGCTCCTGCAGCGTCCGCTCGGTGCTGTAGATCATGGCGTCGGCCTGGTTGCGCGCGTCGATCAGCTCGCGCCGCCTGTGGTCCTCGGCCGCGTGTTCCTCGGCCTCGCGCACCATGCGCTGGATGTCCGCTTCCGAAAGGCCGCCCGAGGCCTCGATCCGGATCGCCTGCTCCTTGCCGGTCGCCTTGTCGCGCGCGGAGACGTTGACGATGCCGTTGGCGTCGATGTCGAACGTCACCTCCACCTGCGGCACGCCGCGCGGGGCGGGCGGGATGCCGACCAGATCGAACTGCCCGAGCAGCTTGTTGTGGGCCGCGATCTCGCGCTCGCCCTGCCAGACGCGGATGGTCACGGCGGGCTGGTTGTCCTCGGCGGTGGAGAAGACCTGCGAGCGCTTGGTCGGGATCGTGGTGTTGCGCTCGATCAGCTTGGTCATGACGCCGCCCAGGGTCTCGATGCCAAGCGAGAGCGGCGTGACGTCGAGCAGGAGCACGTCCTTGACCTCGCCGCGCAGCACGCCCGCCTGGATGGCGGCGCCGATCGCCACGACCTCGTCCGGGTTGACGCCCTTGTGCGGCTCGCGCCCGAACAGCGTCTTCACGGTCTCGATCACCTTGGGCATGCGCGTCATGCCGCCGACCAGGACGACGTCGTCGAGCTCCGACGCCTGCAGGCCGGCATCCTTGAGCGCCGCCTTGCAGGGGCCCACGGTCTTCTGGACCAGATCGTCCACCAGCTGCTCGAGCTTGGCGCGCGTGAGCTTGACCGCGAGGTGCTTGGGGCCGGTCTGGTCGGCCGTGATGAAGGGCAGGTTGATCTCGGTCTGGGTGGTCGAGGAGAGCTCGATCTTGGCCTTCTCGGCCGCCTCCTTGAGGCGCTGCAGGGCGAGACGGTCGTTGCGCAGGTCGATCCCCTGCTCCTTTTTGAACTCGTCGGCGACGTAATCGAGGATGCGCTGGTCGAAGTCCTCGCCGCCGAGGAAGGTGTCGCCGCTGGTCGACTTCACCTCGAACACGCCCTCGCCGACCTCGAGGAGCGAGATGTCGAAGGTGCCGCCGCCGAGATCGTAGACCGCGATCTTGCCGCTGCGCTTCTTGTCGAGACCGTAGGCGAGCGCTGCCGCGGTCGGCTCGTTGATGATGCGCAGGACCTCCAACCCGGCGATCCGGCCGGCGTCCTTGGTCGCCTGGCGCTGGCTGTCGTCGAAGTAGGCGGGCACCGTGACCACGGCCTGCCTCACCTCCTCGCCGAGATAGGATTCGGCGGTCTCCTTCATCTTCTGCAGGATGTAGGCGCTGATCTGGCTCGGGCTGTACTTCTTGCCCTTGACCTCGACCCAGGCGTCGCCGTTGTCGCCGGGCACGATCCTGTAGGGGACCATGCCCTTGTCCTTCTGGGTCGTCGGGTCCTCGTAGCGCCGGCCGATCAGGCGCTTGATCGCGAACAACGTGTTCTCGGGATTGGTGATCGCCTGGCGTTTGGCCGGCTGACCGACCAGGATCTCGCCGTCGTCCGTGAACGCGACCATGGAGGGCGTCGTGCGCATGCCCTCGGCGTTCTCGATGACCTTGGCGTTGCCGCCCTCCATGACCGCGACGCAGGAGTTGGTGGTCCCGAGGTCGATCCCGATAGCCTTGGCCATGTTCGTCCCTCCTTACCTGCTGGTCCTTGCGCTGCCGCTTGCCGAGCGTGCGGGAGCGCGGCTGCCGTGTCCCTCCATTTGGTCGGCTGCTTGGACGGTTCCAACCCCGCCCCCGCAGGCGTCATTCAGCAGCCGGCCAAACGGTCATGTGCAGGTGCGGTTCCGAGCTCCCGGTGAGCTCGCGACCCGATCGCGCCGCCGGCTGCCGGCCCCGTCCTTCGGCGTCGCAGGGCTCTTCCACGAGAACGAAACGCTGCTTATTTCTAAGCCGATCGGCCGACAGCTCGCCTCGTCCCGCAGCGAAGCGCGTGCGGACGGGGCGATCGGACGAGGGACGTAGCCCGATTGGCAAGCGGAGGTGCGCCATGGCCAGAGATGAGTTCTTCCGCGACTGGGGCAGCTTCGATCCCTTGGAGGAGATCCGGCGGCTCCAGGACGAGATGAACCGTCTGTACTCGACCACCCGCCTGACCCCGGCGGCCAACTTCCCGCCGGTCAACGCCTACGCCAACGAGGATGGCGTGGCGATCACGGCCCAGCTGCCCGGGGTCGAGGCCGACGATCTCGACATCTCGGTGTTCCGTGACACCCTCACCCTGCGCGGCAAGCGCCCGCCCGAGCCGGCCGAGGCCAAGGCCTTCCACCGGCGCGAGCGCCTGCGTGGCGAGTTCGTGCGCAACATCTCCCTGCCGTTCCGGGTCGATCCCGAACGGGTCGAGGCGAGCATGCAGGACGGCACCTTGCGCCTGTCGCTGCACCGGCCCGAGGAGGACAAGCCCAGGCGCATCCGGATCAGCTCCTAGCAGAGGGAGGACCTCGTCATGGCGAAGGAACAGGCTCCCGCGACCCGAGCGGCGAGCGAGCCCACGCAGCAGGTGGCGGGCCGCGAGGCGGCGGAGCGCACGCGCACGCGGCCCCTCTATGCGCCGCGCGCCGACATCTACGAGACCGACCAGGGCCTCGTGATCGAGGTCGACATGCCGGGCGTCCCCCCGGACGCCGTGGACGTGACGCTGGAAAAGCGCGTGCTGACCATCCGCGGCCGCTCGCAGGACCGCACGCCGGAGGGGTTCAGCCCGGTCTACCGCGAGTACCAGGCCGGCGACTACGAGCGGACGTTCACGATGTCCGACGAGATCAACGCCGACGGCATCCAGGCGAACGTCAAGGGTGGCATTCTGCGGCTGTTCCTGCCGCGGGCGGCGGAGGCGCAGGCCAGGCGCATCCGGATCCAGGCCGACTGATCGCGCCCGACAGGGTCGCCCGCGGGCGGCCCTGTCATCCCTGCGCCCCGCTCACTCCCAGGATGCCGCCGGCCCGCGCAGCCCGTCCAGCTGGCGCTCCACCTCGTCCAGCTGGCGCTCGACCCGATCGAGCTGAAGCTCGAGCAGCGGCAACGCGCGCGCGCGCGGCGCGCGGGTCTGCAGCGCGCGCAGATCCTGCTCCGTGATCGCGAGATCGCGGCGGCGCTGCTGCTCGAGCAGGTTCGGCCCTTCCAGCGCGCGCGCCGGGCGCTGCACGCGGTTCAGCTCGCGCTGGATCTCGCGCTCGATGACGCGCCCGGCCGGCCGCTCGAAGCGGTCGGGACGATCGCGGAACGGCCGGACGTCGTCGCTGCGGCGGAACGGCGTGACGTCGTCCGGCGTGGTGTACACGGTCGGGCCCCAGCCGCCCGCGAGCGCCGGCGTGTGGGCGAGCAGGACCGCGGCGAGCAGAGCCGCCCCGAGGCTTCCCAGGTAGCGCATGATGCCTTCCTCTCGGTTCCCAAGTGGTGTTCGGGGGGCCTGGGGGGAAGGGCCGATCAGGCGTTCCAGGTGGTATAGATGAAGCGGGCCAGCGGCAGCAGCTCCTCGCGGGAAAGCTCGGCCAGCACCGCGAAGGAGGCGTCGGGCTCGCGCCAGTAGAACGCCGACAGCTCGCCCTGCTGCTCGAAGCGGAACCCGGTCGGCGGCTCCTCGCCGCTCGGGCGGACATAGAGGGTGAGGCGCCGCCCGTCCGTGCTCTCGTACATGAGCTGGGCCGCCGGCCCGACCACCGCGGGTAGCAGCCGGCCGCCGATCAGCTGGTAGCCGAACTCGGTCAGGTCCGGAGCGGCGAGCGACACGCCCAGGCGGTTGGAGAGCCATTCCACCAGGTGCGCCTCCTCGCTGCCGGGCACCTCGACCGGATGGCGCCGCTCGACGACATAGACGCGGTGCGCTTCGCTCGCCGCGCGCACGAGCGCCGGGTCGTGGCCGAACTGGAGGTAGCTCTGCGCGAGCCAGCCCGCGGCGCTGCCGACCAGCAGCAGGGCGAGCGCCGCCGCCAGCGCCGCCAGCCACCGCCTGGACGAGGGGCGGGCCTGGGGGGCGGCCTCGGCCAGGGCGGGCAGCGCGAACCCGGCCGGCAGCGGGCGCTTGAGCAGCGGCCCGTAGACCTTGCGGATCAGATCGCCCTGCTCGTGATAGTCGCGAAAGCGCGCGAGCTCTTGGGGGTTCTCGCGGAAAAAGCGCTCGAGCGTCTCGATGCGCTCGGGCGCCATCTCGCCATCCAGATAGGCGTGCAGTTCCGCTTGGCTGATCGAAGGCCGTGCCCCGTTCATTCCGCCTCCCGCACGCTCCCTTCGGGCTGCTCCTCCATCAGCACCCGCAGGCTCTCGCGTGCGCGTGAGAGGCGCGACATCACGGTGCCGAGCGGGACCTCGAGGACGTCGGCGATCTCGCGATAGCTGAGCCCCTCGAGCGCAGCCAGAAGGAGCACCTGCCGATGATCTTCCGAGAGCTGCGCCATCCCCCGGACCAGGTCACGCATACGGGCGCGGTCCGCGGGCGGCGCATGGCGCAGCAGTTCGTCCTCCAGGCTGTGCAGCCCGACGACCACGCTGCCGCGGCGCTGGCGCCGCCGCACGCCGCTGATGTGGAGGTTGTGCAGGATCGCCAGGAGCCAGCTGCCGAGCCGGCCGGGATCGCGCAGGGTCCCCCGCCGCTCGATCGCCCGCTCCATGCAGTCCTGCACCAGGTCGTCGGCGTCAGCGGCGTTGCCGAGCCATGCGGTGGCGTAGCGCCGCAGGCGGGGAATCTCCGCGATCAGCATGGTCGCGAACTGGCGCGGTGATTCGGGCTGGGCTTGGCCCGTCATGAGCGGGTCGCGAGATCCGCGTGGCTGGGCGGCGCCCGGAAAGACGACGCGGCAGAGCGCCAATCGGGCCGCCGCGGGCTCAGCTCACGACCCTCGCCTGATGTGCCGCCGACAACGTTACCCCCAAAGACGCTCTCACGGCCGCTCTCCCTGCAGCTCCCCGCGGGGTCGGCTGCACCCCGGATCAGTTGAGAGATGCCAGAATTGGGCAACTTATTCCATGGCGACTGGCCTCCAGGGTCCATCGGACCACCTTGATGCGTGCGGGCTGGCGCGCGCGGATGCTGGCGCCGCCACCGCTCACTGGCTAGCTTGTCCCCAGCCGTCATAGAGGAGGTGTGCTGTTGCCGATCCACTCCGGGACCAAGCACGCGGTCGCGCCGCTCGCGGGCGGCGGATGCCGCCCCCCGGCACGGGGCCGTCCGTAATGCCGTTCTGGCAACGCCTGCTCGCAACGCTCGTGGCCATGGTGGCAGCGAGCGTGATCGTGGGCTTGATCTGGGACGCTCTGTTCGCGTTTCAGCTCCCCAGCTATCTCGCCGGCCTGGTCGGCGGGCTCACCGCCCTGCCGGTGTGGGAGTTTCTCAAGCGAGTCGGCCGGAAACAATCGCCGCCGCGTTGAGGCGGGACCCGCCCGCGTGCCGCTGCCGAAGTGCCGGCTGTACGCCTGGAGGGAACTTTTCGCGCGCCCGCAAGTTTTATATCCTGGGAATAATTCCACTTTTTCACAGCCGGAGCGAGCAGGAGTCGAAGCGGTGTGGGCAATGGGTGGCGGGCCGAAGCTCGCCGCACTGCGGGTCCTGGTGGTCGAGGACGAGCTGCTCGCGGCGATGGAGCTCGAGCACCTGCTGTCGCGGGAGGGCTGCAGCGTGCTCGGCCCGGTGCCGAGCGTGGAGCGCGCGCTCGATCTGCTCGACCGGGAGCGTCCGGATGCGGCCATCCTGGACGTCAACCTCGCCGGCCAGCGGGTGACCCCTGTTGCCGAGCGACTGAGGGCCTGCGGCGTCCCGTTCATCCTCGTCACCGGCTACAGCTGCGCCAAGCTGCAGGAGCCCGTCCTGCGCGAAGCGCCCCGCCTGGGCAAGCCGGTGGAGGAGAACGCTCTGGTGCGTGAGATGACCCTCGCCTTCCTCGGCTGAGACGGCGCCGCGGGAGTTTGCCGCCCTCTGGCGGCCGAGCGCCCCGCGCCTGCGTGATCCTGCAGTATTCTCGTGCCCGCCTGAGGTCGTAGTGTCGTTATCCACAAGTTTAGCCAAATACTCGACGGAAGGACGACCATTCATGAAGTGTTCAGGCGATCCGCCGGCGATCAAAGCAAGAACAGATCGGTAGAAAACACGAGTGTGCGCCGACGAACGACAGCCTGACGCGTTGTCCACAGGCTGTGGACAACGACAGATGCTTTGGTATACGAACAGCGGTGTCGGCCAGTGGGGAGCGGCGCTTGCTTGATGGTTCGGGTAGCACGAGGCTTCCATCCGGTGCAAGGGCCTTCTTTGGTCGGGCCGGGAATCCACGTGCAGGTGTGTTCTTTCGGCAATCCGAGGGCAGAATGTGCGCGGCAGCACCGAAGGATCGGTCGCGCCTCCTGTCCCTCGCGCTTGCGTTCGAGCCCGGCCCGGTACCATATTCCCCGCCCAGGCTGGAGGTTCCGCGCTCCAGGATGGTGAAGCGAGGTGGCTGGATGGACGAGACCCGAGCGGTGGCGAGATTGCCTCACCTTGACGTCGAGATCGCGCACCGGCGGTTGCCGGACGAGGGGGTCGAGCAGGTATCCATTCACCTGCGCGCATCGCCCAGCTTCGGGGTTTTCGCCGATTATCTGGAGCGGCGGCCGGCGCTCTGGGCCTCGCTCGCGCTGTCGCCGTTCCTGGTCTGGCAGGAGACGATGCGGGCCTTTTGGGCACCCTGGGTGCCGCCGGCACGTGCTCTGCCGAGGGCCGAGGCGCAGCCCGAACCGGAGGAGCGGGCCGGCTCCGCCAAGGTCCACCCCTTTCCCGGGCCGAACGAGCGCAACGGCTGACGCGCCGGGTCGGCGACAACGGCCCCGAGTTGACCGTGGCCATGCGCTGAGAGGCTCCCCCGAGGTGCCGACGGCGAAGCCGGGCGTTACGCCGGACCCACGGTGACGACGAGGACCTCGTGGTCGGACAGGGCATCGCCTGCCTGGTCCACCGCCGGCAGGGTCTGCGGCTCGGACGCGATCAGGCCGCGGGTGAGGAACCAGTCGAGCTTGCCGAGCGGGGGCGGCGGCGTGCCGTCGGGCCGGGTGCGTTGGGTCGCGATGCCCAGAGCATTGCAGGCGCGGAAGTCGTAGCCCCGCGTGGCCGCGACCTCGAACAGCGGCTCGTAGGGCACGGGATCGAGCACGCGCTCCGGCGGCAGGGCCGGCTTCTCGCCCGTGCCCCGCGCCCAGTCGCGCCCGATCGTGCAGGTGTTGAGATCGCCGCCGATCAGCACCGGCTGGTCGGGAGCGTAGGCATCGATGGCATCGAGCAGGGCCGCGGTCTGGGTCGCGCGGCCCGCCGGATCGCTGTGACTCTCCAGATGCACGCTGGCCAGCGTCACCGGGATGCCTGCGATCGGAAGCGTCGCGACCACCGCGATGCGGCTGCCGACCCGCCGCTCGCCGCGCCGGCCATCGAACCACTGCCCGTCGGCGTCGAGGCGGATCACCGCCGGGCGCGCGAGCGCGTGGGGCGAGAGGATGGCGGCCCCGTGCAGCCCCGCCTCGTTCACCTCGCCCGCGTGCCACTCGCGCTCGCGCGCATCGCCGAGATCGAGCTCCAGAAACTCGACCGCGAAGGCGTAGCCCGCGCCCAGCCGGCGCGCGAGCTCCCGCGCCGTGTGCGCCTGGCCCGAGCGGGCCATGCCGAGGTCGAGCTCGCATAAGAGATACGCCGCGGCGTCGAGGCGCCGGAGCAGCCGCGCCGAGGGTTCCAGGTACTTGCCGCGCTCGACGTTCCAGAACGCGATCCGCACCGGGCCTGCGGGCGGGGCGCGGTGCTCCGGCGACGGCGCCACCTCGACCCGATCGAACAGCTCCGCGGCTCGCGCGAGCGCCGCCTCGAACGACGCGGGCGAGACCGGCAGGGCCAGAATCGCCGCGCGCTGCTCCGGCGCGGGCGGCTCCAGCCGCGCCGTGCTCGCGTACGCAATGGAGGGCAGCCGGTGGGGCATTCGTCTCATTCGACTCCTCGATGAAACTTGCCTAACCTGTGGCCAGACAACCAACAAGCATCCAGGAGGCTGTCATGGGTGATCCTTGGCGTGTTTGCACCATCGCCGCGGCGACACTCGCGCTTTCCGGCACGGCGGCGCAGGCGGAGCGGCTGACCTTGTACTGCAGCCCGCAGATCGAGTGGTGCCAGGTCATGGTGGAAGAGTTCCAGAAGGCGACCGGGATCGAGGTCGCGATGACCAGGAAGAGCTCCGGCGAGACCTTCGCGCA
>CAZXYL010000365.1:0-1790 GCA_964644915.1 uncultured Geminicoccaceae bacterium | reverse complement strand
GTTCTACAACGCCGAGAAGGGCTTCGGCTTCATCGTCCCGGACGACGGCAGCAAGGACGTGTTCGTCTCCGCCCGCACCCTGACCCGTGCGGGCATCGCGCCCCTGCAGCCGGAGCAGCGGGTGCGCGTGGCGACGCGGATGGGCGACAAGGGCCCGATGGCCCATCGGGTCGAGCTGCTCTAGCCCTCGGGTCGGGCAACGCCCGCCGGCGCCGACCGGGCGGCGTCTCAGCGCACGAGCCGGTAGCCGCCCGGCTCGGTCACGAGAATGCGCGCGTTGGTGGGCTCCGGCTCGATCTTCTGGCGCAGACGATAGATGTGTGTCTCCAGCGTGTGCGTGGTGACGCCGGCGTTGTACCCCCAGACCTCGTCGAGCAGGACCTCCCGGGTCACCGGCCGGTCGCCCATGCGATAGAGGTACTTGAGGATCGCGGTCTCCTTCTCGGTCAGGTGAATCCGCTTGTTGCTGTCCGGATTGACCAGCATCTTGGCGCTCGGCCGGAAGGTGTAGGGCCCGATCGTGAAGGTCGCGTCGTCGCTCATCTCGAACTGGCGCAGCTGCGCGCGCAGGCGGGCGAGCAGCACGCCGAGCCGGAACGGCTTGGGGATGTAGTCGTTGGCCCCGCTGTCCAGCCCGAGGATGGTGTCGGCATCCGAATCGTGCGCCGTGAGCATGATGATCGGCGTCTTCACCCCGTGGCGGCGCATCAGCCGGCACAGATCCCGGCCGTCGGTATCCGGCAGGCCGACGTCCATCAGGATCACCTCGAAATGGTGCTCCTTGGCCAGCTGCAGCGCCCGCTTGCCATCCTCGGCCTGAAAGGCGACGAAGCCCTCGTGGAGCTCCAGCTGCTCGGCGAGCGAGTGGCGCAAGGCGTCGTCGTCGTCGATGATCAGCACCTGCTTGGACGTGGTCATCACAGCTCCCCGTCTGGCCGACGGCGGCTCGGTCGTCAGCCGGACGCCGCCAGACCCGCCTGCCGGCAGAGCCAGCGCACGACGGCGTTCTCTGCCTCGGCCATGGCGGCAATGATTCGGAAATGGTCGAGGTCCGGTTGCACGACAAGATCGCACGGCACGCCGGCGGCGCGCAGATGCTCGGCATAGCGCCGGCTCTGCTCGAGAAAGGCCTCGGTCTCGCGATCTCCGACCGAGAGCAGCACCGGGCAGCGCGTCTGCGGCGCGAGATGGATCGGGCTGTTGCGTTCCGCCTGCCCGGCCGACATGCCGAGCACGTCGTTGAGATAGCAGAGCCGGATCGGCTCGAGGTCGAAGACGCCGCTGAGGGTGCAGACCCCCTTGATCAGGTCCCGGGGCAGGCCCGCCTCCGCCGCCCAGTCGGTCGAGAGCGCCATGGCCGCGAGATGGCCGCCCGCGGAGTGGCCACAGACCAGCAGGCGGTCGCGGTCGAGGGCGTGCGCGGGGGCGTGGCGGTACAGCCAGGCGAGGCCGGCTCGAATCTGCGCCACGATCGCGTCCATGTCGACCTCGGGCGCCAGATCGTAGCCGATCACGGCCACGGCGGCGCCGGCGTCGACCAGCGGCCCGGCGACGAAGGAGAAGCGCTTGCGGTCCTGGCTCTGCCAGTAGCCGCCGTGGATGAACACGACGAGCGGCGGATCGGCGGCCGCGGGCAGGAACAGATCGATCGCCTGGCGCGGGCCTGCGCCGTAGGCGAGGTCCACTCGTCCGGGGCAGCGGGCGCGAAAGGCCGCGCTGTGCGCATCGTACCAGTCGAAGTAGGTCTGAAACTCGGGCACCGCCGCGCGCAGATTGTAGTTGGCGTCCAG
>CAZXYL010000364.1:0-3614 GCA_964644915.1 uncultured Geminicoccaceae bacterium | reverse complement strand
ATCTTCGGCTTGCCGTTCTCGTCGAGAACGGACTTTCCCGCACCGTCGATCACAGGCTCAACTATGCTCGCTCGCACCTGTAGGGGCGCCAGGAGACGGCGCTGAAGGTTGCTGAGCATGTCTGGCCGGTCCGAGGCCGTGCCGAACACCAGGGCCCGCCCGGGCGGCTGCGCGAGCTTCCATTCCCTGAGCGCCCGGGCTGCTGTCTCGCCGAGCGGGACTGTGCGCCGGCTGGAAGCGCTCTTGGGTGAGCCGATCCTGGCCCGCGCGTCTGCTCGCTGCGCTACTGTTACCGTCGGCGGGGCGCCGAGCGCCAGATCGGACCAGCGCAACCCGCGCAGCTCGGAGGCGCGCAGCCCGGCGAGCGCGGCAAGGCTCACCAGCGCTTTAGCTTTCGGGTCGCCCGCCTCGAGCAGCGCCTTGACCTCGCTCGGCAGCGGGAAGTCGACCCCGGCCTTGAGCTTGCACCTGTGGCGATCGTTGGCGCCGATGGTCGTCTCGGCCGCGACGTTCTGTGCGACCATGCCGCACCGCCTAGCGTTCTTGAGGACCGAGCGGAAGCTCGTCAGCACCTTCCTGGCCATCGCCCGGCTGTGCGCCTTCAACAGCGCATCCCGAGCCTGTTCGCAGCGCGTTGTGGTGATCTTGGCGAGCTTGGTGCCTGCCGGGATCACGGCCAGGATGTGAACGCGGTGCTGCCGGTACATCTCGACCGTACCGGGCTCCAACCCCTCAGCCTCGGCGCGCTGAATCCACAAGTCGATTGCCTCGCCGATCGTCTTGGACGTCGACTCGGGCGTATGGGTTCCCTGAGCGACCTGGTGGCGGGCGGGCACAAGCCATTCGTCGGCAGCCTTCTTCGTCTTGAACGTCTTGAGACGGCGCTTGCCATGCTGGTCGAAATAGTCGGCTACCCAGGCGGTCTTCTCGCCGTCCTTGGTCTGCCAGTTGCGCTTGCGGATCGTCGCCATCGGTAGCCCTCGCTGGTGGAGGGCGCATTCTTGTCGCAAAATATCCGAGTGTCAATAGGGAGATAGTCACCAGATAGGAATATTTGACATTCGTCGCGAACCATGCTACATCACCCAGCGATTGGCGCGAAGAGTGCCAATGTCGGCTTGAGGGTCGGTGGCGTTAGTATAGAGACGCGCGTCACCCGCCCTGTATCCCCTCGCAAAAACGAGGGCTGTAAGTCCGGGACTTGGCGCTCCGTCGCAGTGCGCGCTCTCAGCAGCTCAGGCGAAGTCGGCATGAGAAGAGCTGCATCCCTCTAGCGCCTTTCGAGGCGCGAAGGATGCAACCATGTCGACGTCTGCCACCGAATCCACTCCGACCCTCACCGAGGATCTGATCGGCCCCGGCGTGCGCCCCATCGCCAAGGCGATCAATCACAGCGAGCGCCGCACCCGCTACCTGATCGACCGCCACGGGTTGCCGGTCTTCCGGATCGGCGGATTGTTCTACGCGCGCCGGTCGCAGCTCGACAAATTCTTCAGCGCGGAGGGCCAGTCCGATGGCGCCGCCTGAAAAGCAACGCCGCCCTGGCGGGGGCGGCGCAGCGAAGATCACAGGTAACACGACTACCAAAAAAGATAGCACCGCTGGCGCGCCGACGCAAGTTCCGCGGGCGCGGAGGTTCGAGCCGATCGCCCGTAGACTATCGTTCAGGGATCGAGCAGAGCTAGCCTGGGCGGCGCCCATAGGAGTGGCGCAGCTGCGAATGCAGCGGCACGGGGAGATGCGCGATCGTCGGTCGACGCGTCTGCACGCGTTCGCCGTGACATATGGCATTCGAAGGATGCCGTCGTCCGCGCTGTGAAGCCCGCCCGCCAGGTACGAGAGGAGCACCGTCATGAGCCGCATCGTCTATGTCTTGAACGGTCCCAACCTGAACTTGCTGGGGAAGCGCGAGCCGAACATCTACGGCTATGAGACCCTCGCCGATGTCGAGACGGAGTGCCGGCGCGTGGCGGTCGAGTGCCGCCTGGAGATCGAGTTCAGACAGAGCAACGCCGAGTTTCAGATCATCGACTGGATCCACGAGGCCAGGGAGCGGGCGGGCGGCATCGTCATCAACCCCGCAGCTTTCACCCACACGTCCGTAGCCATCCTGGACGCCTTGAAGACCTGCGATTTCCCGATCATCGAGGTGCACATCTCCAACGTGCACGGCCGCGAAGCGTTCAGGCGACACTCCTACGTCTCGCCCGTCGCATCCGGGGTCATCGCCGGCTTCGGTACCCAGGGCTACCCCTTTGCGCTTCGGCGTCTCGCCAGTCTGATCGATCGAGATGAAGGAAAGTAGCGGCTGTCTCTGCCTGCTCACCCGACCCGGATCGGTGCGTGGGCAGTCCGAATCAGATGACGGCGAGAACCGCCGCCGTCGAGGCGACCACTAGCTTTCTGGCGTTCACCTCGAGCTCTCCATGATGCAGTGGCCGCAGCCTCTGCCGCTCGGGGAGCCCGGTCCGGGGGGGATCGGACGCCCGCGGAGGCGAATGTCTACGCCGCGAGGCCCTGCGCACCGTCGGGGCCGAGCCGGGCGTCCGCGATCGCCTGGCGCAGGCGCTCGATCTCCTGGGCCCCGAGCTTCACGAGCGGCGGGCGGACCACCGCACGCTCCATGCGGCCGAGCAGGACCAGCGCCTCCTTCATGCGGTTGTGCATGTCCAAAAACGGCGGCGCATAGAACGCCTGCTGCAGAGGATAGAGCCGGTCGTTGATGCGCTGCGCGCGGGCGAGATCCTTGGCCCGGACCGCCTCGAACAGCGCGACCTGGAGATCCGCGATCACGCTGCCGGCACCCGAGAGCAGGCCGCCGCAGCCCATGACCAGCGAGCTCATGAGCCAGGCGCTGTGGGTCGAGAGCACCCTCACCGGGCGCGGCAGGCTCTGGAGCGTGCGGATGTGCCGCTCGTGCAGCGCGGGATCGGCGCACCAGTCCTTGATCGCCCGGATCTGCGGCACCTCGTCGACCAGCCTGAGCAGCGTCTCGAACGGATAGCCCAGCCCGGATGCCATCGGGTACTGGAACAGGATGATCGGCAGGTCGGTCGCGTCGGCGATGGTCTTGAAATGGGCGAGCGCCATCTCGGGCCGGAGCTGGCCGCCCATCGCCATCGGGTTGGGCGGGAAGACGAGCAGGCAGGACGCGCCGCGGCACTCGGCCATGCGCGCGAGCAGGGCGCCATAGTGGCTGCCGTCGGCGTAGATGCCGTTCACCACAGGGATGCGATCGCCCACCTCGTCCATGGTGAGATCGAGCACGCGCTCCTGCTCGGCCACGCTGCACGACGCGGCTTCCGAGGCGTGCGCGTTGACCGTGATCGCGCCGATGCCGGCCACGGCGACGACGTCCCGCAGGTGCCTGCGGTAGCCCGCCTCGTCGATGCTGAAGTCGTCATGGAACGGCAGGAGGCAGGCCGGGATCACGCCCTGGGGCTCGTGATCCTTGAAGCGCGGCATGGCAGATCCCTCCCTGGGCCGTGGCAAGCGCAGCCTATGCCTGGAGCGGGCGCAGTCGCAAGTCCGGGCGGCGCTTGACCCGCGCTCGTCGCACCCATAGACCGATGGCTTAGGATGCGCCCGGCGAAGGTGCAGAGCGGGGAGTCGGT
>CAZXYL010000363.1:0-4270 GCA_964644915.1 uncultured Geminicoccaceae bacterium | reverse complement strand
GCGCCGCCACGGCGCGCTCGACCAGCCGGCGGTTGCCGGTCCCCGCCGGGACGTTGCCGTCGCGGAACTCGTCCGCGAGCACCACGTCCTGCTCGGCCCACAGCGCGATCACCGGCTGGTAGCCGGTGCGCCCGTCATAGGTCGGGCGCGCAGCACGCTTCTGGCTCTCGAGGATGGTCGCGTCCAGGTCGATCGTCGCCGTGGTCTGCGGCGCCCGCTCCTGGAGGAAGCCGATCAGCTGGCGGCCGGCCGCGGCCAAGCCCTGGAGCCGCTCGCCCGCGCCCGGGACCTGGCACGTCGCGCCCTGCCACAGCGGCGGTACCGCCTCATCGAAGGCCTCCAGGAAGTCCCTGGCCGTCTGCGGCGCCGGGATGCCATGGCCGAGCAGGATCGCGAGCGCCGCATCCTCGCGCAGCGGCGTCAGGTCTTCGCAGCGTTCACCGCCCGCCGCCCAGAGCGCGAACAGCCCCTCGACCAGCGCCGCCGGCGACAGCCCGCGCTTGCGCCGTTTGATCGCAACCCGCTCGTCCACCACCGCCGCGGCGCCGCTCACCCGGAACGCCTCGATCAGCAGCGGCACCCCGCCATAGGCGGTCAACGTCGCGGTCTCGGCCCGCTGATCAAGCTCGAACGGCAACCGCGCCTGCACCGTCATCGCCAACCTCCGCCGCACCCGACGGAGTGAAACCTACCGCGCCACCGATCCCACGTCTCGTCTCGCCTGACCTCGAAGTCCAGCACCCTACTCGGGGATCAGGGTTCAGTATGCGGGCTGGAAGCGGCGCTACGCAACCGATATGATAGACCCGAGTTTGCGTCCATCGCGCCTGTGTTGACGGGCCCGATGCCCCTGGTCAAGCGGGCGAGGGGTCGAGACGGTCGCCGAGCGAGGTGCTGGTGGTCTCGAGGTCGTAACTCATCTGCAGGCCGAGCCAGAACTCCGGCGACGTACCGAAGAAGCGCGCGAGCCGCAGCGCCGTGTCGGCGGTGACCGCGCGCTCGCCGAGAATGATCCCGGTGACGCGGTTGCGCGGCACGCTGATCGCTTTGGCGAGCGCGTAGGCGCTGAGCCCGAGCGGCTCCAGAAATTCCTCCTCCAAAATTACGCCCGGGTGGATCGGACCGACCGGCCTCGCGTCGTGATCGATCAGGTCGGCATAGTCGACCGCGGCCTCTCGGGGGATGCTCATGGCTCCCTTCTCTTAAAGCGTGGCTTTGAACACCAGTGTCGAAGTGACGCGCCCACGCCCGCCAGAGGTTACGCTGGTGCTGGAACTGCAGAGGCGATACGTGTATCAGGAAAGGCGTCGTCAGCGAGCAACGCAAACAACTCGAGATCTTCCCGCGGTAGGCCACGTATGGCGCAGTGTCCGGTATTGTTGGGATTGACCGGCTCATGAAGCATGCGCGCTCTCACGCCAAAGCCCTCGCAGATCTTGATGATCTCACCGGCAGTGCCGACAGTGAATCCATCACGCGGTTTGACGGTCAGTTGTCGGCGGATAGCCGCTGCCGACGCTATAAGCCCCTCCTCGTAGTTCGTGGAGAAGTGCTCAAGCCAAGTCGCGGACAGATACCGCTCGCTGGGACGGCGCTGGAACGCTTGCGGGAGTACGCCGACCACATTGCCATCCGCATCCTTTCGCAGCCGATTCTTCGGGACAAATCGGACGACGTGAGCCTCAGCTGGCAGTCTGGGCGGCATTGGCAAACCATCGATCCGGTCCGTACGGCGCCAAAACCGCTGGCAGACGGGCCACATGAGTCTCACCTGCGGCCCGCTCGCGCTCGCCACGAACTGTGCACGAGAGCACCCAACGAATCCTATCGTTGGGCAAGCATTCCAGCGTGAGCCGATCCGAACCCTCGGTCCAAGCCGCAATGAGATGACCTCGGAGCGACAAACCGAGGCCGGGGCGACGTTCCGGCTTCTGATGCAGGATCAGCCGCAGGAACGTAGCGAAAGAAGCGTCCAGGAGCGGCTCGTCATCCTCGTGCCACTCCTCGAAATTCAGTAAGTCGTCTAGTTGGGCGAACAGGCGATCACGCCGGTCGCGCTCCAGATGCATCGCCACGCGAGACGTCGCCACCTTCGCATTGGCCAACGCGTCGTACAAACGCTCTCGCAGGGACGCCGCAGCGCGTTCGGCAATGCCAAAAGCAGCCGAGGTCTGCCGCTCTTCGAGCTCATGCAGCGAAGCCGCAATGCCCTTCGCGTCATCGCTGGCTCCCTCAGACGGGCGAGCCAGCACCCGTCGAAGGGCAACTCCAGCGAACCCGCCCGCCTTGGGGGAGATCACAAGGATCTCGCTCATACGTTGAACAACTCCCTCGCCTTGTCCGTCACGCTCGCTTCAAAGACGTGGTTCTTATAGATGCGAATCCGGTCGATGAGCGCCCACATCTCGTCGTCCCTTTGCGGTACGTCGCCCTCGCGGCTGACGTCGATGTCAAGCGTCACCGACACATGGTCGACCAGCGGGGACGGCACGAGGCTCGAGTTTACGACCAAGCCGCAGTTGTCTTCCCCGAGCGGCCCCGACAACTGCATGGCGTAGCCCGTTAGGGTCCTCATTCCGCCGGTCTCGGGGTAGACCCGCAGATAGGTCTCAATCTTCACAGTCTCCCCCGTGGCCACGGGGATATCGATCCGATTGATGTACCGAACCCCAACCCGCTGAATTTTCCGGTACCCGACGACCCGTTTCCATGTCGCCCAATCACGCTCGGCACGTGCGCGAAGCGCATCCCAGCCGAGATACGGCGCCAAGCGAGCGCAGGATATATGCGTCGTTGCCACCAAGAGCACGTCAGCCTGATCTGGGCTCGCCAACTTGTACCGGATCTCTTCCTGGAAATCCGCGCGCCGCTCAGCCACGTCTAACGCAACCTCGTACAAGGGATGGGGGCCTGAGAACGGATAGTCAGGCTTGAATCGCGTGAGCAACTTATCAACCTCGTCCCGAGAAAGGGGCTGTTCGAGACGAATCTCGATGACCGCCTCCACGATCGGAGGGCGCTTGTATTGAGGCATCGCCGCCGGCCCGTCAACGTGACCCGTCGCCTGGTGATAATGGCATGCGGAGCGCCCACCACCAAGACTCCGCTTTGCTCCGCCCAGCCTACCCCAGCGTGCGGCCGAGCACGCCGGCGCGCTGCATCAGCCAGGCGACCAGGCCGATGGTGACGACGCTGAGCCCGATCAGAAGGGTCGCGATCGCGGTGATGGTCGGGTTCACCTGCAGGATCAGCTCGTTGAACATGCGCTTGGGGACGGTGTCATAAGCACCGGCCAGGAACAGGGTCACGATCACCTCGTCGAAGCTGATGATGAAGGCGAAGATCCAGGCCGCGAACACCGAGGGCCACAGGTTCGGCAGGAGCACGCGGCGGAACATCGTGAACCAGGAGGCGCCCAGGCTGTAGGCGACCTGCTCGATGCGGACGTCGAACTGGCGGATCGCCACCGACATCAGGAGCACGACGTAGGGGACGGTGAGCAAGGTGTGCGCGAGGACCAGGCCCGCGATCGTGCCGAGCAGGCCGATGCGGGCGAAGAAGATGTAGAGCGCCACCGCCGTGATCACCGGCGGCAGGATCAGAGGGGCGACGAAGTTGCCCTCGAGGATCGCGCGGCCGCGAAACGTGCCCCGCACCAGGCCGTAGGCGGCGATGCTGCCGAGCACCAGGGCGAGCACGCTCGATGCGAAGGCCACCGTGGCCGACGTGCCGGCGGCGCGCAGCCACCTGGGATCGCCGAAGAAGGCGACGTACCAGCGCAAGGACCAGCCGGGCGGCGGGAACTCGAGCGAGGACGCGCTCGAGAACGACATCGGCACCACGATCGCGATCGGCAGGCACAGGAACAGCAGCACCGCGCCGCCGAACAGGGCGAGCAGCCAGCGCCCGATCAGGCCGTCGGCCCGAGCCCGCGCCGGCGCCGCCGCCGGCAGGTCGACGGCCGCCAGATCGGCCCGCTCCAGCCGCCCCGCCATCTCAGGTCTGCGTCCGCCCGCCGACCCAGCGGTAGGCGGCGTAGCAGGCGAGCGTGAGGACCAGGAGCACGGTCGAGATCGCCGATGCCAGCTCCCAGCGCGGCATGCGGTTGATCAGGATGTCGAGCATGTTCGCGATCATCGGCACCCGGCCGCCGCCCAGGATCGCGGGCGTGATGAAGAAGCCGAGCGTCAGGATGAAGACCAGGATCGCGCCCGCGGCGAGCGAGGGCAGGGTGAGCGGGAAGAACACCCGCCAGAAGATCGTGCGCCGG
>CAZXYL010000362.1:0-3623 GCA_964644915.1 uncultured Geminicoccaceae bacterium | reverse complement strand
GCCGAGCAGCGCACCGAGCTGGTGTCGCAGCTGCAAGAGGGCGAAGTGCGCGAAGGCGTGGTCAAAAACATCACCGACTACGGCGCCTTCGTGGACCTGGGCGGCATCGACGGCCTGCTGCACGTCACCGACATCTCCTGGCGGCGCGTCAACCACCCGACCGAGGTTCTAGGCGTCGGGCAGACGGTGCAGGTCCAGGTCATCCGCTTCAACCGCGAGACCCAGCGCATCTCGCTCGGCATGAAGCAGCTCGAGGCCGATCCCTGGGAGGGGGTCGAGCTCAAATACCCGGTCGGCGCCAAGTTCAAGGGCCGGGTCACCAACATCACCGACTATGGCGCCTTCGTCGAGCTCGAGCCCGGGGTCGAGGGCCTGGTGCACGTCTCCGAGATGAGCTGGACCAAGAAGAACGTGCATCCGGGCAAGATCGTCTCGACCAGCCAGGAGGTCGAGGTGATGGTGCTCGAGGTCGACCCCGAGAAGCGGCGCATCTCGCTCGGTCTCAAGCAGTGCCTGTCCAATCCCTGGGAGGAGTTCCAGGACAAGTTCCCGGCCGGCACGGTGGTCGAAGGCGAGATCAAGAACATCACCGAGTTCGGCCTGTTCATCGGTCTCGAGGGCGACATCGACGGCATGGTCCATCTCTCGGACCTCGACTGGCGGGTCCCCGGCGAGGAGGCGGTCGGCCGCTACGCCAAGGGCGACATGGTCAAGGCCGTGGTCCTGGATACCGACGTCGAGAAGGAGCGCATCTCGCTCGGCATCAAGCAGCTCGCCGAGGACCCCTTCCAGCAGGCGGTGAGCGGTATCAAGCGCGGCGATCGGGTGACCTGCACCGTCACCCAGGTGACGCCGTCCGGGATCGAGATCGCGACCACCGACGGCGCGCAGGGTTTCATCCGCAAGGCCGAGCTGTCGCGCGAGCGCGTCGAGCAGCGGCCGGACCGCTTCGCGGTCGGCGAGAAGGTCGACGCCAAGGTCACCAACATCGATGCCGCCAATCGCCGCCTCGCCCTCTCGATCCGGGCGCTCGAGATCGAGGACGAGAAGCAGGCGATGTCTGAGTTCGGCTCGTCGGATTCCGGTGCCAGCCTCGGCGACATCCTGGGCCCCGCGATCCGCGGCCGGCAGGAGCAGCAGGACAAGCAGGAGAAGGAGCCGGAGGACGGCTCCTGAGGGCGCCTGCATCGCCCTGATCGGAATCTTGACGTAATCCCAAGGGATTGGCAGGTTGCGGGCGTACATGTTGGTGCACCCGCCGCGATCCTGCCGGTGGGGCGCCGGTGTCCGGGTGCCCATGATGACGAAGTCGGATCTCGTGAAACGTCTGGCCGATGCCAATCCGCATCTCTATCTGCGGGACATCGAGCGGATCGTCTCGACGGTGTTCGAGGAGGTGGCCGAGGCGCTGGTCCAGGGTGATCGGGTCGAGCTGCGCGGCTTCGGCGCCTTCTCGGTCCGGCACCGCGGCTCCCGGGTCGGCCGCAATCCGCGCACCGGCGAGGAGGTCCAGGTGCCGGACAAGGTCGTCCCGTACTTCAAGACCGGCAAGGATCTGCGCGAGCGGCTGAACCTCGAGTAGCCGTCCGGGCGAGGCGCCCGGCACAACCAGGGAGGAGTGACCTCGATGCTTCGGATTGTCCGCCTCCTTCTGGCCGTGCTCGCGGCGATCGTCATCATCGGCTTTGCCGTCGCCAACCGGGTGCCGGTGCCGGTGAGTTTCGCGCCCTTCCCGATCATGATCGAGCTGCCGGTCTACGGGGTCTTCCTGTTCGGCCTCGTGATCGGCGTCCTGGTCGGCGGCATCAGCGTGTGGCTGAGCAGCCTGGGCAAGCGGCGCGAGGTGAGGCGTCTGCGCAACAAGGTCTGGGCGCTCGAGAACCAGCTCAGCACCGTGAGGCAGCGGGAAGAGCGGGCGGAGGCGGAACGCTACACGAGCCAGCGGGCGCTGGCGGCCGCCGGCGGCGCGCGCTGAGCCGACGGACCTCGCGCGGCACCTGCGCGGGGCAACCCGGGATCGGGCCATGCGGATCATCATCGCGGGCGGCGGCATCATGGGGCTCTCTGCCGCCTGGGCGCTGCGCCTTGCCGGGCACGAGCCCGTGCTCTACGAGCAGGGCCCGATCCCCAACCCGCTCGGCTCCTCGGTCGACCGGCACCGCCTGATCCGCTTCCCCTACGGCGACATGACCGGCTACGCGCGCATGGTCGTGGACGCGTACGCGGCCTGGGAGCGGCTCTGGCTCGACCTCGGCACCGTGCACTACCACGAGACCGGGACGCTCGTGGTCGCGCGCGCCGACGACAGCTGGGTCCGCGACTCGCTCGAGTGCCTGGACGCCATGGGCGTGCCGGCCGAGCGCCTGGCACCCGCCCGGATCGCCGAGTTCCTGCCGTTGCTCGATCTCGAGGGCGCGCGATGGGCCCTGTTCACGCCCACCGGCGGCCTCCTGTTCGCGGATCGCATCCTGCGCGATCTCGCGCGCCATCTGCGCGCGCAGGGCGTGGCCGTGCACGAGCAGACGCCGATCGCCGCGATCGACGCCGAGAGTGCGCAAGTGCGGCTCGAGAGCGGCGCCGTCGATCGGGGCGACGCCCTGGTCGTCGCGGCCGGCCCCTGGACGGCGCAGCTCCTGCCGGCGATGCGCGAGCGGATCACCCCCTCGCGCCAGGTGCTGGTCTATCTCGAGCCGCCGGCGGAGCACCTGCCGGTCTGGCGGGCGGCGCCGACGCTGCTCGACCAGATCGAGGCGGCGCGTGGCGGCTTCTACGCCATCCCGCCGACCGGCGGCGCCGGCCTCAAGATCGGCGATCACGGCTTCACGATGCGCGGCCACCCGAGCCACGAGCGCGAGCCCACGCCCGATGACGTTCAGAGGACCCTCGGCCTCGCACGGACGCGCCTCTTCGAGTTCGAGCGCTACCGCCTCGCCGAGGCCAAGACCTGCTTCTACAGCGTGAGCGCGGGCGAGCGCTTCATCGTCGAGCCGCTCGGCGCCCGCAGCTGGGTGCTCGCCGGCTTCTCCGGCCACGGCTTCAAGTTCGGCGCGCTCATCGGCCTGCGCCTGGCCGAGACGCTCACCGGCGCGCGCGACCCGCAGGCGCTGACCGCCTGGGCGGCGGGCGAGGGCTGAGCCTTTGGCATCGCACCGGCCCTCTGCTATAAGCCCGCCGTCCTGGGACCGCGCCGCATGATCGCATCGCCCGTCTTCTGCGCCATCGATCGCCCGGATCTCGATGGCGCTCTCGCCCTGGCCCGATCGCTCGAAGGGGCGGTCGGCGGGCTGAAGCTCGGCCTCGAGTTCACGACCGCCAACGGGCCGCACGGCGTGCGCCCGATCCGCGACCTCGGCCTGCCGATCTTCCTCGACCTCAAGCTCCACGACATCCCGAACACCGTGGCGGGCGCGGTCCGCTCGGCCGGCGCGCTGGGCGTGGCCATGCTCACCATCCACTGCGCCGGCGGCCCGGCCATGCTGCGCGCCGCGGCCGACGCGGCGCGCGGGCTGGACAATCCCCCTTGGCTGCTCGGCGTCACCGTGCTCACCAGCATGAACGATGCCGATCTCGCCGCCACCGGGATCGCGGGCAGTGCGGGCGATCAGGTGCTGCGCCTCGCGGAG
>CAZXYL010000361.1:0-2291 GCA_964644915.1 uncultured Geminicoccaceae bacterium | reverse complement strand
CGACGCGCTGAGCACGCGCACCGAGGCCACGGGCGTCCAGAGCCTGAACTGCTCGCCGCGCAGGGAATAGGCGATGCCGACGCCTACGCCCGTGAGCATGATCAGCATGTTGGCGAGCGAGGAGAGCAGCGGCACCCGCAGGACGCTGCCCGCGGCGATCGCGGTGGCGCCGAGCGCCAATGTGGCCGCGGCCACGTGCCAGCCGGCGGCGAGGCCGAGGCTCAGCAGGAACAGCACGCCGGCGAGCGCCAGGTTGTAGATCGCCAGCCAGCGCAACAGCTTGTGCGAGACATACTTGTACAGATCGAGCCAGCCCAGCCGCCCGATGCTGTGCGCGATCCGGCGATGGACGTTGAACGCCTGGCAGGCAATCCGGACCTTGCGCAGGAACTCGTCCCTTGCGTCCTGGCTGGAATGCTCGAAGGCCCGGACGTCGGCGCCGCGCACGACACGGTGACCATTCGTGAGAATGGTCATCGAGACATAGAAGTCGTCGATCAGGTCTTCCGGCACCGGCCGGTACAGCTCGCGGCGGATCGCGTACAGCGAGCCGTCGGCGCCGATCGCCGATCCGGTATCGCTTTCGAGCTGCTTGATCGCCTCCTCCAGGCGCCAGTAGATGGAGCCGTTCTCGGCCGTGACGCTGTCGTGCTCGTTGACGTAGGCGAGGTGGCCACAGACGCACCCGACGCTCGGGTCCGCGAAATACGCCTTCAGCCGAACCGGCACGCTCTCGTCGAGGGCCACGTTGGCGTCGGTGAAGATCACGACGTCGCCGCTGCTCAGCTCGACCAGGCGGTTCATGCCCACCGTCTTGCCGGTGCGCTCGGGCGCTATCACCAGGATGATCTCGTCCTCGAAGGCGCGCGCGATCTCGGCCGTGCGGTCGGTGCCGCCGTCGACGTAGACCAGGATCTCCAGATCCGGCCGCTCCCGGCGCAGCGCGAGAAGATCCGTGATCTTGTCGCGAATCACCGCCTCCTCGTTGTAGGCGCAGACGCAGACCGAGTAGGTGAGGCCCGCGCGTGCGGGCTCGGACGGGCTGATCGGCTTCGGCCGCAGCCTGCGGAAGATCGCCAACGACAGGGGATAGGTGCAAAAAGGGTGCACTGCCAGCCCGAGGAACACAACCCCGGCTACAAGAAGCGCAAAATCCATGTTCCTCCGCTCCCTCTCGACTGGCTGCGGAGCAGCAGCACATGACTGGGTTGCCGGTGCAACGCCCCAGACGAGCGAAGGTTCATGACAACAGATTTTCACAATCTCTTCTGCATGCACTCCATAGAAGCCGCCCTGTGGCGCCGAGACGACTTGACAAGCTGTTTGGTTCCACGGCCGCGTCGTCTTGAGAACAGAAGCCCGGACTTTGCGCGTCGCGATGGCGCCCGTCTCCAGGAACCGCACTGCTACGCACCAGGGGATCGCGGGCGATCCGGTGCGAGCTCAGGCGCTGCCGCCGCCTTGCCGAGGCAAGGGTCAATACGCTCCTTGCCGCAGCAGGACGATGCGCGCGGTCTGCGCGAGGATCACGAGGTCATACCAGAGCGTCCAGTTCTTGACGTACCAGCAGTCCAGATGGACCCGCCGGCGATAATCGAGGTCGTTGCGCCCGCTGATCTGCCATAGCCCGGTCATGCCGGGCTTGCTCTCCATGTAGTAGACGACATCCTTGCCGTAGCGCGGCAGCTCGGCCTCGACCACCGGCCGCGGGCCGACCAAGCTCATCTCGCCGCGCAGGACGTTCCAGAGCTGAGGCAGCTCGTCCAGGCTGGTGCGCCGCAGCCAGGCTCCGATCCTGGTCACGCGCGGATCGTTGCGCAGCTTGTGATCGCGCTGCCATTCCGCGCGCGCCGCCTCGTCCTCGGCCAGGAGCCGGTCGAGCACGGCATCGGCATCGGGCACCATGGTACGGAACTTGTAGCAGGTGAACGGCTCGCCCTTGCGGCCGACGCGGCGATGGCCGTAGAACACCGGCCCGCCGCTCTGCCGGATGCGCCAGGCGATGAAGGCGAAGACCGGCGCCAGGGCGACCAGCAGCGCGACGCTGCCGGCGAGGTCGAAGCCGCGCTTGATCAGCTTGGGCAGCGGGCGTGCCAACTTCAGCTGCAGCCGCAGCGCCAGCACGTCGTGGCGGAAGAAATGCGTGACCTGAGTCCCGGCCAGCGGCAGCCCACGCATCGGCGAGACGATGTCGATCGCGCCGTAATCGAGGCTGAGGCGCTCGACCAGGTCGCTCGCCACCTCGGCCTGACCCGTCTCGAGCGCCACGACCACGTGCGGCTGCCCGAACT
>CAZXYL010000360.1:0-6849 GCA_964644915.1 uncultured Geminicoccaceae bacterium | reverse complement strand
ACACCTCGATCAGCTTTGCCGTGCGCTTCGCCGTGCTCGGCTACTATCTGGGACTGGCGCAGCTTGCGCTTGCCGCCCTGATGGCGGTGCCGGCGCTGGTGTGCCTGGCGTTCGGCGAAGGCCTGCTGGCACTCACGCTTGCCGGTCTCGCCGCCGTGTACGCCGCCTGCGGCGCCGCGCTCAGCCGGCTGCGCGCACCGGACGATCTCCAGCAGAACGAGGCCCTCGTGCTCCTGGCGGCGGTGTTCGTCTTTGTCGCCGCGCTGACGACCATCGTCTTCGGCCACGCCGGGCTCGCTCCGATCGACGCCCTGTTCGAGGCGACCGCGGCGGTCACCACGGCCGGGCTGTCGACGATCGACTCGGTCGAGCGGCTCACGCCCGGCCTTCTCTTCACCCGTTCATGGATCCAATGGTTCGGCGGCCTCGCCTTCGTCGTGCTCGCGGTGAGCCTCGTGCTCGGGCCGGGCGTCGCCGCGCTGCGCCTCTCCGCGCACGCCGATCGCGATGCGCTGCAGCTCAGCGGCACGCTGCAGCGGGCACGCCAGATCCTGATCGTCTACCTGGCGCTGACCGCCGTCGGCATCGCGGCCTTGCTCGCCTGCGGCGTCGACCCCTTTGCGGCGCTCGTCTATGGCCTGAGCGCCATCGCCACCGGCGGCTACGCCCCCGACGATCGCGGACTGGGCGGCCTGCCCGGAATCCCCGCCCAGGCCGCCGTTCTGCTGATCTGCCTCACCGGCGCCGTCTCGTTCGACCTCTATGTGCAGCTGCGCCGGCGCAGGCTGCGCGCGCTGACCAGGGACCGCGCCGTCGTGACGCTGCTGACGGTCACCGCGGTGACCACGCTGGCCGTCTTCGCCATCGAAGGGCTGAGCCGCGGCGGCCGCCCGTCGGCCGAGCTCCTCTGGAGCGCGCTCCAGCTCGCGGTCATGGCGCACACCACGGCCGGCTTTCACACCGATCCGCTCACCGAGTTCGCGCCGGCCTCGCAGCTCCTTGCCGCCTTCGCCATGCTGATGGGCGGCGACATCGGCTCGACCGCTGGCGGCATCAAGATCCTGCGCGTCCTGATCGCCCTGCGGGTGCTGCAGCTCGTCCTCGCCCGCACCTCGATCCCGCGCCACGGCGTGCTCATCCCGCGCCTCGCCGGGCACCGGCTGCACGCCGAAGAGATCATCACGGCGTTCAGCCTCGTCGCTCTCTACGGTCTGCTCGTCGTGCTGTCCTGGGCGGCATTCGTGCTGGCGGGGTACGACCCCTTCGCGGCCCTGATCGAGGTCATGGCCGCGGTCAGCAACGGCGGCATCGGCGCGGGCGTGACGGGGCCGGACCTGCCGGCCGGGCTCAAGGCGGTGCTGATCTTCGACATGCTGGCGGGCCGCCTTGAGGTTCTCGCGATCCTGGTCCTGCTCTATCCTCCGACCTGGTTCGGGCGGCGGCGGAGCGTGCGATGAGGGTGGTCTTCGTCGGAGCGGGCGCGCTCAGCGTGATGACGGCGCGGCTGATGATCGAGCGGCGGCACGACGTGGTGATCATCGATCGCGACGCCGCGCGCATCGAGGAGCTCGCCGAGGAGCTCGACTGCGGCTTCATCAACGGCGACGGCAGCAAGCCCGCGATCCTGCGCGAGGCGGGCCCGGGCGAGACCGACGTCCTGTTCTGCCTCACCAACGACGATCAGGACAACATCATCGCCGCCCTGGTCGGCCGCTCCATGGGGTTCAAGCGGGTGGTGACCCGGATCGACGATCCGGAATACGAGCACATCTGCATGGAGCTGGGGCTGCAAGATACCATCGTGCCGGACCGGGCGATCGCCCGGCTGCTGGTCGAGCTGGCCGAAGGTCGCGATCCGCTGGAGCTGACGAGCGTCGCGCGAGCCGGCGTGCGTTTCCTCGGCTTCGTCGCCGGGAAGGGGGAGGCGGGCCCGGTCAGGGCGCTCGACCTCCCGGCCCGCACCAGGGCCGTCCTCCTCTATCGCGAGGGGCGACCCGTCCTGCTCGATTCGGACACCGAGATCAAGGAAGGCGACGAGCTGGTTCTGCTCACGCACGTCGACGACCTGCCGGCGCTTCGCGAGCGCTGGCCCGCGTAGCGCGTCGCCGTGCCGAGCCCCCTCGCAGCGCCGCTCAGGCGACCGCCTGGTGCAGGACCCACTGCTCGGCGCAGAGGTCGAACAGAAGCTGCCAGCTGCGGTTCTTCCTGACCTCGCGGCGATGGGGCGCGCGCCTCTTCGCCTCCAGCAGCCGCCGGGCGATCCGCGCGTCGCGGACCCGACGCATGCGGTCGAGCCCCGTGAGCTCGCCGCCCAGGTCGGAGCGCTGGAGGAGGGCCACGAGATCGTCCCAGTTCTGGTCCATCAGGCGCCACCAGTCAGCGGAGTTGTCGATCATCATCGCCGGGCTCCTCGAGATGTCCTGGCGGTCGAAGCCGCCTGTGTCGTGTTCCTGGGGTTCGGGATAACATCCGGCCCGGAGCCCGAGTGTGACGGCGATCACCAGCGCACAAACTTTCGTTCGACCATGTGCCCGCTGCGCGCATCGATCACGATCCGGAACTCGCGCCCGAGATGATCGCGGGCGCTGACGAGGTAGCGCTCGCCGTGACGGGCGGCGTGGCCGATCGAGCGGTAGTGCGGGCGCAGCCGGCCGAGCACCACGGGCAGGGGCACGTACGTCACGACCTTCGGGCGATGGTGGTGGTGCGGGCGAGGCACGACGCCGTGCCGGGCCGCTGGAGGCCACGGCATCATATGGGCCGGTCGGCCCGGCTTGTGGTACCAGGCCTTGGGCGGGCCGGCGCGATGGCGGTGCTTGGGCACGGCGCGCTGCCCGTGCCCGCCGCGCACCTCGATCACGGACCCGTGCCGGAGACGGTCGCCGTCCCCGCTTCGCTGACCCGCATGCGCGCTCGGTGCGGCAACGAGGGCCACCAGTAATCCCGACAGCAGGACGAGCTTTCTCATAGCCGCAACCTCCAGTGCTTTACTTCGTTCGACGGTTGGCCTCATCTTCAGCAGTGCTATCTGAACCGAGGCTGATGGCCACGTTCACCCCCCGTTCACTGGCACTCGCGTAAGCCCGCCGCCATGCCCTGGCCCGCTCTGGTCGTTGCCCTCGCCCTCGTCAGTCTGATCCCCGGAGCGCCCGCGCAGGCCGGCGCCCACGATCGCGCCCGCTCGGCGGTGCAGGCGGGCGAGGCGCAGCCGCTCGGCGCCATCCTGCCCGCCATCGAGCGGCGCTATCCGGGCCGCGCGCTGAGCGCGGATATCGCCGAGCGCAACGGCGATCTGATCTATCGGATCAAATGGCTGGGCAACGACGGCCAGGTGCGGGATATCACGGTGGACGCGCGGACCGGACGCATCGTGAACGTCCGCTGACGCGCCGAGCTTGGGAAGAGACCTCAGATGCGCGTGCTCGTGGTTGAAGACGACGCCGATCTCGCGCGGCAGCTGCAGACCTGCCTCAAGGATGCGGGCTACGCCGTGGACGTGGCACCGGACGGCGAGGAGGGGCATTATCTGGGGGCGAACGAGACCTACGATGCCATCGTGCTGGATCTCGGCCTGCCGGTCATGGACGGGCTCACCGTGCTGGAGCGCTGGCGGCGCGAGGGGCTTGCCATCCCGGTCCTGATCCTGACCGCGCGCGACCGCTGGAGCGAGAAGGTCGCGGGCATGGACGCGGGCGCGGACGACTACGTCGCCAAGCCGTTCCACATGGAGGAGGTGCTGGCGCGGCTGCGCGCGCTGGTCCGCCGGGCCGCGGGTCACGCCTCGCCCGAGCTCGCCTGCGGACCGGTCCAGCTCGATACCCGCTCGGCCCGGGTCAGCGTCGAGGGCACGCCGGTGCGGCTGACCGCGCAGGAGTACCGGCTGCTCGCCTACCTCATGCATCATCCGGGCCGGGTGGTCTCGCGCACCGAGCTGACCGAGCATCTGTACGATCAGGACTTCGATCGCGATTCCAACACCATCGAGGTGTTCGTTGGCAGACTGCGCAAGAAGCTCGGGGTCGACATCATCGAGACCGCGCGCGGGCTCGGCTATCGCCTGCGGCCGCCGCCCGGGGATGCGGCCTAACTCCCTCGCCTTCCGCCTGGTCGCGAGCGCGGCGCTGTGGTGCGCCCTGGTTCTGAGCGCCGGCGGCATCGGCCTCTCGATCCTGCTCGCGGATACGGTCGAGCGCAACTTCGATGCCCGCCTCGGCGTGCTCCTGGAGGCGCTCGTGGCGGGCAGCGAGCTCGACGAGGAGGGCGGGCTCGACCTGCGCCTGCAGCTCGGCGAGCCGCGCTTCGAGCAGCCGCTCTCGGGCTGGTACTGGCAGGTGGAGCCCGCGGGCCCGGGCGATCATCCGGAGCCGCTCGCGCGCTCGGCCTCGCTCTGGGATCAGGCGCTCGCGCTCGATCTGCCGCCGGGCCAACCCGTGGCGCGCGCGGATGTGAGCGGCCCCGAGGGGCAGCCGCTGCGCCTCCTGGTCCGGGCGATCAGCCTGCCCGGGGCGGACCGGCCCTTCCTCTACGGCGTTGCCGGCGACCGGCGCGAGATCTCGGAGCAGACCGGCCGCTTCAACCGCCTGCTCCTGTTCTGGCTCGGCGTCCTCCTGGCCGGCCTGCTGATCGCGGTCTTCGTCCAGGTCCGGTTCGGCCTGGAGCCCCTGCGCCGGATGGGCCGGGCGCTGGCCGCGATCCGCAGCGGCGAGAAGCGGCGCATGGAAGGCGAGTTCGCGCGCGAACTGCAGCCGCTGGCGAAGGAGCTGAATGCGCTGCTCGATCACAGCGAGGCGCTGGTCGATCGCGCCCGCACCCACGTCGGCAATCTCGCGCACGGCCTCAAGACCCCGCTGGCCGTGCTGACCAACGAGGCGAGCCGCAGCGAGGCGCCGCTGGCCGCGCTCACGCTGCGCCAGGTCGGCATCATGCGCCACCAGGTGGAGCATCACCTCGCCCGCGCGCGCACCGCCGCGACCGCCGGCATCCTGGGCGCACGCACCGACGTCGCCCCGGTGCTCGCCGATCTCGCGCGCACCCTGCAGCGCATCTACGTGGCGCGCGAGCTCACGATCGAGGTCCGTTGCCCCGAGGGCCTCGCGTTTCGCGGCGCGCGCCAGGACCTCGAGGAGATGCTCGGCAACCTGCTCGACAACGCCTGCAAATGGGCGCGCTCCGGGGTCGAGGTCGCGGCCGGGGACCAGGACGGGCAGATCGTCGTCCGGGTTGAGGACGACGGTCCGGGGCTGCCGCCCGAGGAGCGCGCGCGGGTGCTCGAACGCGGCCGCCGCCTGGACGAGCGGGTCCCGGGCTCGGGCCTCGGCCTCGCCATCGTGGCCGACGTCGCCGAGATCTACGGCGGCAGCATCGTGCTCGAGGCGGCGCCCACGGGCGGGCTGCGCGCCCGGCTTACCCTCCCCGCCGCTGCCAGCACCTGAGCCGCCCGGAAGCCTGAACGCCTGCTGAACGCACGGTTCAGATCGAGTTCAACCGCCCTTCGCTAACCTCCGCTCCACCATGCGTGAAGGAGGACGAAAAATGCCTGTGCGGAGGAGGAGTTTGGCGGGTCTTGCGGGTGTCGCGCTGCTGGGGGCGAGCCTCTTCCCCCACGGTCCCGCCCTGGCGCTCGACGCCCATGCCGCCGGCGAATGGCCGTCGCCCGAGCACGAGTGGTCCGGGCCGGGCGCACCTTTGCCCTACGACCAGCCCGCGGCCAGGCCGGGCGAGATCTTCGGCTTCGATCTCACGCCCGAGGACTGCGCGGGTATGCAGCGCCGGAATCAAGCGGCGGGCGGGCTGCTGGGCGGCCTGGTCGGCGGCCTGATCGGGTCCGGGATCGGCAAGGGCTCCGGCAAGACCGCGGCCACCATCGGCGGCGCGCTGCTGGGCGCCTTCGGTGGCGCGGTGCTCGGCAACAAGGTGGCCGAGGCAGGCGAGGCCTGCCTGCCCGAGCCGGAGTTCGACCCGGACGTCCTCGGGCATCGCCCGACCCCTCTGTTCGACCCGTCGTGAACCCCGAGCCGCTGATGCGTGCGGGCTGATCGGAAACTGGAGCAACACAGATGAGGAAATTCCCTGGCCTCCTTGCCGGCGCCCTGGCGCTGCTGCTGCTCGCCGGCTGCGCCAACATGGACCTCGGCCTCGGCCCCAAGCAGGGCATCGGCGCGCTCGCGGGCGCCGGCGCCGGCGCGCTCGCGGGTTCCCAGATCGGCGGCGGCCGCGGCAAGCTCGTCGCGACCTCGGTCGGCACGCTGCTCGGCGCCGTGGTCGGCTCGTCGGTGGGCCAGTCGCTGGACCGCGCCGATCGCATCCATGCCACCCGGGCGCAGTACAGCGCGCTGGAGTACACGCCTTCGGGCAGCCAGACGAGCTGGTCCAACCCGGACAGCGGCAACTCCGGCTACTTCACGCCGAGCCGCACCTACCAGTCGAGCTCGGGGCAGTACTGCCGCGAGTACAGCCACAACGCCACCATCGACGGCCGGATCGAGCGCGTCTACGGCACCGCCTGCCGCGACGAGTACGGCGGCTGGCGCGCCGTCAACTGACCACGCCCTTTTCCCCCGCCTCCGCGTCCACCTCGGCCCGGCGCTTCTCCCCCGCGCCGGGCTTTTTTTTCTCAGACCGGCTTGTAGTCCTCCTGGGTCTGGGCACCGAGCGCCTGGGCGAGCTCGTAGAGGGCGGCGGCGGCGCGGTCGACCGCGGCCTGCGCGGTGCCACGGATCACGATGCTGGTGCCGGGGCCCTGGACGCGGAAAAACGGGTAGCTGCCGAGCGAGACCTCGGGAAAGCGCCGTTGGATCTCGCCCAGACCCTTCGAGACGTCCCCCTCCGGCGCGAACACCGTGATCGTGC
>CAZXYL010000359.1:0-3816 GCA_964644915.1 uncultured Geminicoccaceae bacterium | reverse complement strand
CGTGGTGTTGCGCCCGGTGTTGCCGCCGCCGAGCCAGCCCTTCTCCAGGACCGCGACATCCGTGATCCCGTGCTCCTTGGCCAGGTAGTACGCCGTCGCGAGCCCGTGCCCGCCGGCGCCGATGATGATCACCTCGTACTGCGGTTTCGGCTCCGGGCTCCGCCACACCGGCGCCCAGTCCTGGTGGCCGCGCCAGGCATTGCGGGCGAGTGCCCAGATGGAATACTTCTTCATGAACTCTCGCCCTCGTGCGCGGCCACGATCGCACGGTAGTAATCAAGGAAGCTGTCCAGCTCGGGCAGCAGCTGAGCCGCATCGCTGCTCAGATCCCGACCGGCCCGACCATAGTCGGAAAGCAGGCGCAGATCATAGGCGGCGCGCAGGGCGCGGCTTCGCTGCGGCCCGCGATCGGCATCGTGTCGAGGGGCCACCTTCACGAAGGGCGCGCTCACCCGCCCATGATTGGTAGGCGCGGAGCCCCGTGCCGCCAGAAGGGCGGCGCGGGCCGCGTGGTGCATCGCGTAGTAAGCGGTATGGATCACGACCTCGTAATCGCTCGGATCATTCTTTCGCGCCAGAGCCGCGAACCTCATGACGATAGCCATGCTGTCGGCGGCGTCCACCCATAGATGGCTACGCCCTCGCCGCGAATCCTGCGTGCCAGTTCGTCGGTGTCGTCCCACCGCGTCGCGGGCAGCGCGATGGATTGGATCAAGGCACCCGTCTCACACATCACGTCGTGTCCGATCGCAGAGACGCGCCGTTGGCCCTCCGCAGTGATCGCATACTTCAGGAAGACGGCGACGTCCCAGTCGCTGTCCTTATGCGCGGTACCGCGTGCGCGCGATCCGAACAGCACGATCCGCTCGAGATCATCGCCGAAGTGTCGCAAAGCGAGGTCGCGGTACAGTTCGAGCACGCGACCGCCTGGGCGGATCTGCCTGTCGTGCGCGGTGCCCCCGCTGTGCTTCCTGGTTCCGGCCGGCTGCACCTTCGCCTCCCATCAGATCAGGCGGGCTCGCTTGTTATATCTGCGGCGATGTTCGGGAATCTCTAGCGTGTCCCGCACACGGCCGAGCCGCGGTGTCACAGTCCGCGACTAAAACAGCCCCTCGACCTCGCCGGCTTCGTTGATCCGCATCTGGTTCGCGGCCGGGGTGCGGGGCAGGCCCGGCATGGTCATGATGTCGCCGCAGATCACCACGACGAACTCCGCCCCGTTGGCAAGGCGCACCTCGCGCACCGGCACCACGTGGTGCTTGGGCGCGCCCTTGAGGTTGGGATCGGTCGAGAAGCTGTACTGGGTCTTGGCGACGCAGATCGGATAGCGGCCGTAGCCCTGCTCCTGGAGCTCCGCGAACTGGGCGCGCACCTTCTTGTCGGCGATGATCTCGTCCGCCCCGTAGATTTGCGTCGCGATGGTCTGCATCTTGTCCCAGAGCGGCATCTCGTCCGGATAGAGGAGCTGGAAGCCCCGCCCGTCGAGGTAGCGCTCGGCCTCGCACAGGTGCACGACGTGGTCGGCCAGCGCCTCGGCGCCGGCACCGCCGTCGGCCCAGTGCGTGCAGACGATCGCCTGAACGCCCTGCTCGCGGCACAGCTCCTGCACCAGCGCGTGCTCGGCCGGGGTATCGGTCGTGAACTGGTTGAGCGCGACCACGGCGGGCACGCCGAACTCGCGCACGTTGTGGATGTGGCGGCTGAGGTTGGCCATGCCCTTACGCAGCGCCTGGAGGTTCTCCTTGCCGAGCGCCTCCCTGGCGACGCCACCGTGCATCTTGAGCGCGCGCAGGGTCGCCACGATCACCGCGGCATCGGGGGTGAGGCCTGCCTTGCGGCACTTGATGTCGAAGAACTTCTCGGCCCCCAGATCGGCCCCGAAGCCCGCCTCGGTGACCACGTAGTCGGCGAGCTTGAGCGCGGTCCCGGTCGCCATGACCGAGTTGCAGCCGTGCGCGATGTTCGCGAACGGGCCGCCGTGGATGAAGGCGGGGTTGTTCTCGAGCGTCTGCACCACGTTCGGCATCAGCGCGTCCTTGAGCAGCACGCTCATGGGTCCCGGCGCCTTCAGGTCCGCCGCGGTCACGGGCTTGCGGTCGCGGGTGTGCGCCACGATGATGTTGCCGAGCCGCCGCTCGAGATCGCCGAGGTCGGTCGCGAGGCAGAAGATCGCCATGACCTCCGAGGCGACGGTGATGTCGAAGCCGTCCTCGCGCAGGAAGCCGTTCGCGACCCCGCCCAAGGAGGTCACGATCTGGCGCAGCGCCCGGTCGTTCATGTCCATGACCCGGCGCCAGGCGATCCGCCGCAGATCGATGCCGAGCTCGTTGTTCCAATAGATGTGATTGTCGACCAGCGCCGCGAGCAGGTTGTGCGCGCTGGTGATCGCATGGAAGTCGCCGGTGAAGTGGAGGTTGATGTCCTCCATCGGCACGACCTGGGCGTAGCCACCGCCGGCAGCACCCCCCTTCATGCCGAAGCACGGCCCGAGCGAGGGCTCGCGGATGCAGATCGCGGCGCGCCGGCCGATCCGGTTCAGGCCGTCGCCGAGGCCCACCGTGGTCGTGGTCTTGCCCTCGCCCGCCGGCGTCGGCGTGATCGCCGTGACCAGCACCAGCTTGCCGTGCGGGCGGTCGGCCAGGCTCTGGATGAAGTCGTAGCGGACCTTGGCCTTGTCGCCGCCGTAGGGGGCCAGCGCGTCGTCGGGGATGCCGAGCCGGGCGGCGATATCGGTGATCGGCAGCAGGCGTGCCGCACGGGCAATCTCGATATCGCTTCGGTTCGCGCTCATCACCTCGCCCCGCCGACCGCCGCCGGCGGCCCATTCTCATGAATTGCCGTGCACATCGCAAACGCGCAACCAAGCCGCATCGCTGGACGCGACATCCGCTATCGGCCGGGCGACATTCTTTTTCTTGACAAGAACTTATCGAGTTAGCGATTCATAAAAGGTTAAGGTCGGAGCAGGCGGGCATGAGCCGCATCGAGGACAAGGACAGCGGCCCGAGGCGCGGGGCCGCGTTAACGGCGCGGGCGCCCGAGCCATTCGTGTTCGTGCTGATCCCGAACTTCTCGATGATCGCATTCACCTCCGCGATCGAGCCGCTGCGGCTCGCCAACCGTCTCTCGGGTCAGGATCTGTACAGCTGGCACCTCGCGGCCAAGGAAGAGGGCCTGGTCAAAGCGAGCAACGGCTGCAGGGTGCTGGCCGAGCACGCGCTCGCCGACATCGAGATCGGCCCCGGCCGCCAGTCCCCGACGATTCTCCTGTGCAGCGGGATCGGCGCCGAGCACGTGCGCGATCGTGAGCTGTTCGCCTGGCTGCGCCGGGCGGAGCGCTCGGGCTCGGCAATCGGCGCCTTGTGCACGGGGGCGCATCTCCTGGCGCGCGCAGGGCTGCTGGACGGCCACCGCTGCACGATTCACTGGGAGAACCTGCCAGGGTTCATGGAGGAGTTCCCGCACATCGAGGTGGCGGCCGAACTGTTCGAGGTCGACCATAACCGCCTGACGTGCTCAGGCGGCACGGCGGCGCTCGACCTGATGCTGCACCTGATCGCGGTCAAGCATGGCCGCGAGCTTGCGACCAAGATCTCCGAGCAGTGCCTGCTCGACCGCATCCGCCAGCCGCACGACCATCAGCGCATGCCCTATCGGGTGCGCCTCGGCATCCACCATCCCAAGCTGATCAACGCGATCGAGATGATGGAGAGCAACGTCGAGGAGCCGCTCGACCAGGAGATGCTGGCCCGCTACATCGGCCTGTCACGTCGCCAGCTCGAGCGCCTGTTCCGCAAGCACCTCGGGCGCACGCCG
>CAZXYL010000358.1:0-2778 GCA_964644915.1 uncultured Geminicoccaceae bacterium | reverse complement strand
CCCAGCGTGTCGAAGCCGCGGAAGTCGACCAGGATGACGTTGACGACGTTGGTGCCGCCGCCACCGGGCACGCTGTTCTCGAGGTGATACCAGGAGATGCTCTCGAACGGCCGGGTCAGGACGGCGAAGATGCCGAGCCCGACGGCAAGGCCGGAGAGCGACGCGATCACGACGTCGCGCCCGCGCCGGAGCGGCGAGGAGTCGACCGGGCTCGCCTGCGGCAGGACGTTGAGGGCCAGCAGCAGCAGCACGATGGTGACGATCTCGACCGAGAGCTGGGTGAGTGCCAGGTCGGGGGCCGAGAAGTGGACGAAGGCGAGGGCCACGATCAGGCCGACCAGCCCGACCAGCACCAGCGCGACCAGGCGCCGGCGGTGCAGCACGGCGGTGCCGACCGAGGCGGCGACCACCATCACCCAGGCGGCGGCGCTGATGAAATCGATCGGCATCATCGGCAGCGGCCCGAGGGTGAACGCCGCGTCCCAGAAGCCGGCGGCGCCGAGGGCGATGGCGGCGACGATCAGGCAGGCGAGGTAGCGCTGCAGCGAGTTGTTGTGCAGAACCGCGGTGAACGCGCGCGAGGCGGTCACGAGCTGCGCGATGATGAAATCGTAGATCGTCTTGGCCTCGATCCGCGGCATGCGATCGTGCACGGCGACCAGGAGGTCGCGGCGCCAGTAAACCAGGATGCCGCCTATCAGCGCGATCACGCTGAGCAGCAGCGGGAGGTTGAAGCCGTGCCAGATGGCGAGGCTGTAGTATGGCAGCTCGGCGCGGATGGTCGCCTGGGCCGCCACCTGGAGCAAGGGCCCCACGATGATCGCCGGCATGATCCCGACGAGGATGCAGAGCACGATCAGGACCTCGACCGGCACCCGCATCCAGCGCGGCGGCTCGTGCGGCGTCTTGGGCAGATCGGCCGGGCGCTCGCCGAAGAAGACGTCGTGGATGAAGCGGACCGAGTAGGCGACGCTGATCGTGATGCCGATCGCGACCAGGACCGGGAAGAGCCAGCCGACCTGCTGGAGCTCGGCCACCTCGACCACGACGGTCAGCATCATCTCCTTGGACAGGAAGCCGTTGAACAGCGGCACGCCGGCCATGGCCGCGGCCCCGACCATGGCGAGCGTCGCGGTGATCGGCATGGCGTTGAACAGGCCGCCGAGGCGCCGCATGTCGCGGGTCCCGGCCTCGTGGTCGACGATGCCGGCGGCCATGAACAGGGACGCCTTGAAGGTCGCGTGGTTGATGATGTGGAAGATGCCCGCCACCGCCGCGGTCGGCACGCCCAGGCCGAACAGCATCGTGATCAGGCCGAGGTGGCTCACGGTCGAATAGGCGAGCAGGCCCTTCAGGTCGTCCTTGAACAGCGCCACGAAGGCCGCGAACACCATGGTGATCAGGCCCACGGTCGCCACGATCAGGAGCCACTCGTAGGTGCCCGCGAGCGCCGGATGGATGCGCGCGAGCATGAAGACGCCGGCCTTGACCATGGTCGCGGAGTGCAGATAGGCGCTGACCGGCGTCGGGGCGGCCATGGCGTGCGGCAGCCAGAAGTGGAATGGGAACTGGGCGGACTTGGTGAACGCGCCGAGCAGGACCAGGATCAGGATCGGCAGATAGAGCGGCGAGGCCCGGATCAGATCGCCCTGGTCGAGGATGACCGAGAGCTCGTAGCTGCCGACGACCTCGCCCAGCAGCAGGAAGCCCGCGAGCATGGCGAGGCCGCCGGCGCCGGTGACCGCCAGCGCCATCCGGGCGCCCTGGCGCGCGTCCGCCCAGTGGCTCCAGTAGCCGATGAGCAGGAACGAGCTGACGCTGGTCAGCTCCCAGAAGACGATCAGGACCAGGAGGTTGTCGGCGAGCACGACCCCCAGCATCGAGCCCATGAACAGCATCAGGTAAGCGTAGAAGCGGCCCCTGGGGTCGGACCTGCCCAGGTAGTAGCGGGCGTAGAGGATGATCAACAAGCCGATCGCCGTGATCAGGAAGGCGAACAGGAAGCCCAGGCCGTCGACCATGAAGGCGAAGTTGAGGCCGATCCCCGGGATCCAGGGCACGCTCGCCAGCACCACTTCGCCGCCGAAGACGCGCGGTGCCAGCGTGAGCAGCAGCCCGAGCGCCACGGCGGTAGGCAGGGCGGCCGCAAAGGCGCTCGCCGTGCGACCCCAGCGGAGCGCCAAGGGCGGCAGCACGGCGCCGAGGAACGGCAGCAGCACGATGAGGAAGGTCGTCATGATCCAGGCCGTGACGTCAGCTGCAGCGGTTTTGGACGGCCCTCCCGAGGCCGGTGCTCCCGGCCGCGCGCGGGCCGGGTCGGGTACGCCTTCCCGTTGTACTAACCGATCGTTGCAGCCGACGCCACACGCTGCGGGCAGGGTCCGCGACAGCCCGGGGGCTCAGCCGGACGGCGCACTTTCGCCTGGGGCTGGCGGCACGGCGAGAACGTCGCATTCGACCCCGCGCATCACCTCGTCGGCGACGCTCCCCAGCAGAACCCGCTTCAGGCCCGTGAGGCCGCGCGTGCCGATCACGACCAGATCGGCGTCCAGCGCGCCCGAGACGCGCGCGATCGCGTCGTAGGCCGGAGCTTCCTCGACGAACACCTCGGGCCGCAGCGAAGCGAGCCCCGGGTGAGACAGGAACCCGGACATCTGCTCCCGCGCCTTGAGCGCGCTCTGCGTCACATGCTCCCGCACCTGGTCCTCGTCGACCCCGGCGTAGCGCATCATCGGCGGGGCGAGCGGGATGAAGCCGTGCACGACCGCGAGGCGGACT
>CAZXYL010000357.1:0-2287 GCA_964644915.1 uncultured Geminicoccaceae bacterium | reverse complement strand
GAGTTCTACGCCGTCAACACCATCCCGCACGTCTACGCCAAGCGGCCGATCCGCATCGAGAAGCCGCGCCCGGTGCGGATCTATCTGGTCAACATGACCGAGTTCGATCCGATCAACTCGCTGCACCTGCACGCCAACTTCTTCGATTACTACGACCACGGCACGACGCTGACCCCAACTCTGCGCACCGTCGACACCGTGATGCAGTGCCAGGCGCAGCGCGGCATCCTCGAGCTCACGTTCCAGGATCACGAGCCGGGGCTCTACATGTTCCACGCGCATCAGTCCGAATTCGTCGAGCTCGGCTGGATGAGCTTCTTCGAGGTGGTGGAGGCGGTGGCGTGACCCGGGCCTGGCCGGCCGCCCTGGTACCGTTCGCCCTGCTGGGGCTGCTTGCGGCCGCATTCCTCCTGTTGCGCCCGCTCGACTGGCTGACCAGCAACGTGCCGCCGATCGAGACGCTCACCGTCGAGCGCGTGCAGCTCGGCCCCGCAGGTATTTCGGTATGGGTGCGGGCCGGCGGCTCGGCGCCGCTCAGGATCGCCCAGGTCCAGGTCGACGGCGCGTACTGGCACTTCGAGCAGAGCCCGTCCGGGCCGCTCGGAAGGCTCGAAGCGGCGCGCCTCGACCTCCCCTACCCCTGGGTCAGCGGCGAGACGCACCACCTCCTGTTCCTGACCTCGTCCGGCATTTCCTTCGAACATACGATCGAGGTCGCCCTGGCCACCCCGGCGCTCTCGACCTCGGATCTCGCGGCCTACGGCGTGGTCGGGCTGTTCGTGGGCGTGGTCCCGGTGGCGCTCGGCATGATGTTCTACCCGGCGCTCCGGAACGCCGGCCGCCGCGGCCTCGAGTTCGTGCTCGCCCTCACCATCGGCCTGCTCGTCTTTCTGCTCGTCGACACGCTGGAGGAAGGACTCGAGATCGCGGGCGAGGCGGCGTCGAGCCTGCAGGCGACGGCGCTGGTCTGGCTCGGTGCGCTCATGACGCTGCTTGCGCTGCTGGCGGTCGGACGGCGAGGCGGCCGGGCGCCGGAGGGCGTGGCGCTTGCCGTTTTCATCGCACTTGGCATCGGCCTGCACAATCTCGGCGAGGGTCTCGCGATCGGGGCTTCGTTCGCCGCGGGCGAGGCGGCGCTCGCGTCGTTCCTGGTGCTCGGCTTCGCCCTGCACAATGTCACGGAGGGGGTGGCCATCGCGTCGCCGCTCACGCGCGCGCGACCGGGGATCGGCACCTTCGCGGCGCTCGTGGCGCTTGCCGGCCTGCCGGCGGTGCTCGGCACCTGGGGCGGCGTGTTCGCCTTCTCGCCGCACTGGGCCGCCCTGTGCTTCGGGATCGCCGCCGGCGCCATCCTTCAGGTCGTGATCGAGGTCGGCGCCTATCTGCACCGTGCGGCACAGGAGGCCGGCGGCAACTGGCTGTCCGGCACGAGCGTCTCCGGCTTCGCCAGCGGGCTCGCGATCATGTACGTCACGGCGATGCTCGTGCGGTTCTGAACGGCACGGCGCGCCGCCCTATTCGAGCACGATCTCCCGCTCGATGGCCAGCCGTTGCGGGCCGGTCGGCCGATCGCCTTCGAGGGTGACGGTGCCTTTGTAGGCGCCGGCGGGCCAGCGCTCGCCAGGGCGCCGGGCGCCCGCGAAGCCGAACCAGCGTTTGTCGTCGTCGTCCAGGGCCTGCGCGTGATCGACCAGGATAGCGCCGTCGGGGCCGCGCAGGTCGAAATGCACGCGATCACCCGGCTCGGTCCAGTAGACATCGACCCAGAGCACGAGCGCCGGGGCGGTCACCGGCATGCGCTCGCGCCCGAGCCAGCCGCGACGCGCGTCGTCCGCTTCGGGCCGCCCCGGGCCGAAGCCCGCGCCCACCAGCAGCACCGGCTGGTAGGCGAGCTCGGCGAGTGCCGCTTCGGACCAGAGCGGGTCCTTGCCCCGGCCACATTCCGCCGGCGCATCGGGCCCGCGGAAGGGATCGATCGTCTGGCCGTTCCAGCGCACGACGAGCTCCACGTGCGGAAAGCTCGTCTGGCCGGACAGTCCGATCAGGCCGATCTCGTCGCCCGCCCGCACCCGGTCGCCCGGCTGCACCACCACGCTGCCGCGGCGCAGATGGCAGTACTGGGTCTCCCACTCCATGCCGTGCGCGATGCGGACGCCGTTGCCGCAGTCCTGGCCCGCCGGCACCACGTCCGTGCCGCCGTCCGGGACCTCGTCGCGGGTCGCGACCACGATGCCGTCGGCAGCCGCCCGCACCGCTACGCCCGCAGCCATCGCGCCGAGGTCGCGCA
>CAZXYL010000356.1:0-4035 GCA_964644915.1 uncultured Geminicoccaceae bacterium | reverse complement strand
GTGGCCCGTGACCAATCACGCCTCAAGGGACTAACAAACCGCGGCCCAGCCCTGGCCGATCCTGCCGGTCGACACCCAGGGCCACGGTGCGTTAGAGATGTTCGGATCCGGGCCACCAGCCTGAACGAGACTGCTCCAGATGCAGAGGAGTCGAAACATGGCGACGGCACTGCGGCACGATCTGGACGCGGAGATGCGAGCGCTCGGCGAGCGCGCCCGGGCGGCTGCGCGCGCCCTCGCCAACACCCCGCGCGCGCCGAAGGATCTGGCCCTGCGCGGCGCCGCGACCAGTCTGCGCGAGCGTAGCGCGGAGCTCCTCGCGGCCAACGAGCGTGACCTCGCGGCCGCCCGGCAGCGGGATCTCAGCCCGGCGCTGCTCGACCGGCTGGCGCTCGACGAGAAGCGCATCGAGGCGATGGCCGCCGGGCTCGAAGCGATCGCGGCGCTGAGCGATCCGGTGGGCGAGGAGATCGCCCGCTGGCGGCGCCCGAACGGCCTCGACATCGCGCGCGTACGTGTGCCGCTGGGCGTGGTCGGGATCATCTACGAGTCGCGCCCGAACGTCACGGCGGATGCCGGGGCGCTCTGCCTCAAGGCCGGCAACGCCGCGGTGCTGCGCGGCGGTTCAGAAAGCTTTCACTCCTCGCGCGCCATCCTGGCCTGTCTGCAGGAGGGTCTGAGGGGCGCAGGACTGCCCGAGGATGCGATCCAGGTGGTGCCCACGACCGATCGGGCCGCGGTCGGGATCATGCTGCGCATGAGCGAGCACATCGACGTGATCGTGCCGCGCGGCGGCCGCTCCCTGATCGAGCGCGTGCAGGACGAGAGCCGCATCCCGGTGCTGGCGCACCTCGAGGGCATCTGCCACGTCTATCTCGATGCCGCCGCCGATCTCGAGATGGCACGCGAGGTCACGCGCAACGCCAAGATGCGCCGCACCGGCATCTGCGGCGCCGCCGAGACTCTCCTGGTCGACCGGCGCGCGGCGGCGCGGCTGCTGCCGGCGGTGATCGAGGATCTGCTCGCGGCCGGGTGCGAGCTGCGCGGCGATGCGGAGGTGCAGGCGATGGACGCCCGGGTGCGGCCCGCGACCGAGGCGGACTGGACCACGGAGTACCTCGACGCGATCCTCTCGATCCGGCTGGTCGACGGCGTCGCGGGGGCGATTGCGCATATCGATCGTTACGGCTCGCACCACACCGACAGTATCGTGACCGGCGATGCGGCGGCGGCCGATCGCTTCCTCGCCGAGGTGGACAGCGCCATCGTCATGCACAATGCGTCCACCCAGTTCGCGGACGGCGGCGAGTTCGGCATGGGCGCCGAGGTCGGGATCTCGACCAACCGCCTGCATGCGCGGGGGCCGGTCGGCGTCGAGCAGCTGACGAGCTTCAAGTACGTGGTCCGCGGCACGGGGCAGATCCGGCCGGGATGACGGCGCGCCGCCCGGTCGTCCGCATCAACCGGCCGCTCTGCGCCGCCCCGGCACCGGTGAAGCCGCGTGAGCGCCGGCGCATCGGGCTGCTCGGGGGCTCGTTCAACCCGGCGCACGAGGGGCACCTCGCCATCAGCATCGAAGCGCTCAAAAGGCTCCGGCTCGATCGGGTCTGGTGGCTGGTCTCACCGCAGAACCCGCTCAAGCCGGTGGCGGGCATGTCGAGCTTCGCCGAGCGCTTCGCGAGCGCGCAGGCGCTGGCGCGTCACCCGCGCATCGTCGTCTCCGATCTCGAGCAGCGGCTCGGCACCTACTACACCATCGACACGGTGCGCTGGCTGCAACGGCACTGTCACGCACGTCTCGTATGGCTGATCGGCGCGGACAATCTGGCGCAGCTGCCGCGCTGGCGCGGGTGGCGGGAACTGGTGAGCCGGGTGCCCATTGCGGTCTTCGATCGCGAGCCATATTCTTATAAGGCCCTGGCTGGCCGCGTGGCGCAGGCCTATGCCCCGGCCCGCTGGCCCGAGCGGGATGCGGCGGCTCTGGCCGATGCCACACCACCAGCCTGGGTGTTCTTGCACCTGCGCCGGCAGCGCGTATCGAGCACCGCCATCCGGCAGGATCACGCACAGGAGCCGGTGGCAGGCAGGGGATGAGGAGATAGCACCATAAGTACGGCCAGCAGTACGCGACCTTCCAGTCAGCAGTTATTGCAGCTCGTGGAAACCTCACTCGCCGACGACAAGGCGATCGATCCGGTCACGATCGACCTCGCCGGCAAGACCAGCATCGCCGATGCCATGGTCATCGCCACCGGCAGCTCCCAGCGCCACATCGCCGCCATGGCCGAGCACCTGCTCGAGCGCCTCAAGGCCTCGGGCGTCGGCGGGCTCGGCGCCGAGGGGCGCGGCCATTCGGACTGGGTGCTGATCGATGCGGGCGACGTGATCGTCCACCTGTTCAAGAGCGAGCTGCGGAGCTTCTACGATCTGGAGAAGCTCTGGGGCACCTTGCCGGAGGTGGCCGCCGCCCGGCAGGCCGGCATGCGGGCCTGATCGCCGGCCGGGCCGGGACTTCCCGGGCAGCGGCATGCGGGTGATCATCGCCGCGGTCGGGCGGGATCGCACGGGTCCCTTTCGAGATCTCTTCGACGAGTATTCGGCGCGTTGTCCCTGGCCGGTGCGGCTGGTCGAGGTGAGCGCGCGCGCCCATCTGCCGGACGAGCGCCGCATCGCCGAGGAAGGGGAGCGCCTGCTCCAGGCGGTGCCTCCCGGCGCGGTCGTCCTGGCGCTGGACGAGCGCGGCCAGGAGCTCGACAGCCAGGCCTTCGCCGGGCGGATCTCGCACTGGCAGAGCGAGGGCCGGCGCGAGCTCGCCTGTCTGATCGGCGGGCCGGACGGCCTGGCACCCGCGGTCCTGGAGCGGGCGGACGCCATTCTCGCGTTCGGCCGGATGACCTGGCCGCACCGGCTGGTGCGCGTGATGCTGGTCGAGCAGCTCTACCGCGCCGCCATGATCCTGGCGGGCCATCCCTATCACCGGGAGTGACGCTCAGGCCGGCTCGAGGCGGAGCACGTCCGCCATGCCGTAGAGGCCGGGCGGTTTGCCCACGGCCCAGCGCGCGGCGTGCAGCGCACCCCGGGCGTAGATGCGCCGGTCGGTCGCGCGGTGCGCCAGCTCCAGCCGCTCGCCGGCGCCGGCGAAGGTGACCACGTGGTCGCCCACGACATCGCCGCCGCGCAGCACGGCGAAGCCGATCGCCCCGCTCGCGCGCGGCCCGGTCAGGCCGTCGCGGCCGCGCGCGGCCACCCGCTCGAGCGAGACGCCGCGCCCGCGAGCCGCCGCCTCGCCGAGCGCCAGCGCCGTGCCCGAGGGCGCATCGACCTTGTGGCGGTGGTGCATCTCCAGGATCTCGATGTCGAACGCCTCGGGCCCCAGCGCGCGCGCCACCTGCCGGGTCAGCCCGAGCAGGAGGTTGACGCCGAGGCTCATGTTCGCGGCCCAGACCACCGGCGCGCGCTCCGCCGCGCGGCGCAGGGCCGTCGCCTCCGCCTCGCTCAGCCCGGTGGTGCCGATCACGTGCGCGGTGCCGTGCGCGCCGGCGATCTCGGCGTGGCGCACGGAGGCCTCGGGGGTCGAGAACTCGATCACGACGTCGGCGGCGGCGATCAGGCCGGCGGCGTCGGTCTGCACGGCGAGGCCGATCGGCTCGGCGCCCGCGAGCGCGCCCAGATCCTGGCCGACCGCCGGATGCCCCGCGGCCTCGATGCCGCCTGCGAGCGCGTCCCCCTCGCTGGCGAGCACCTCGGCCAGGATCGCCCGGCCCATGCGGCCGGCGCAGCCGAGCACGCCGACGTTCATGGCGCAGCCTCCGACCTACGGATTCGCCAGCATGCGCCGGCCCGCCCGGGTGTCAACCCGACGGGCCTGCGCCGCAGTGCACACCTCGCGGGCCAGTCGCGCAGGGCAGGCTGATCGGGCAGGCCATGATCGACTGGGACCGCCGCTGCCGCGCGGTTCAGCCTTCGTACTTGAACGATATCTTGACCTTGGCCCGGTACGCCTTGACCGCGCCGTTCTCCAGCACGAGGTCCTGC
>CAZXYL010000355.1:0-7038 GCA_964644915.1 uncultured Geminicoccaceae bacterium | reverse complement strand
CGTATCGGAGCGCCCGATACAAGGTTGCTTGCTCCTGCGCGTCGACAGGAAGCGGCAAACCGGCTTTAAAGGTGGGCCCAAGCATCGAAATCCGCCCAAACCGTCCGGACGCGCGGCCATGAATGCCAACCTGTTCGCCCTCTTCCGCTCCCGCTTTCCGGAGAATCGCGCGGCGCCGTTCATCGAGACGCCGGACGGCGCCCAGCTCAGCTACGCGGAGCTGGATACGGAATCGGCACGCATCGCGGGCCTGCTCAAAGAGCTGGGCGTCGCCACGGGCGATCGGGTGGTGGTCCAGGTCGACAAGTCGCCCGAGGCGATCCTGCTCTACCTTGCGTGCCTGCGCGCGGGCGCCGTCTACGTGCCGCTCAATGTCGCCTATACGGCCGCCGAAGTCGCCTATTTCGTCGACGATGCGGCGCCCAAGGTGCTGGTCTGCCGCCCGGAAGCGCAGGCCGAGCTGCAGGCGGACGCCCTGCGCGCGGGCGTCGCGCATGTGCTCACGCTCGACTCCGCGCGCGGCGGTACGCTCATGGAGCGGAGGAGCGCGGCGCCCGATGCGGCAATCGCGGAAGTGGAAAAAAACCACCCAGCCGCGATCCTCTACACGTCGGGCACCACGGGCCGGTCCAAGGGGGCAATCCTCACCCACCACAACCTCGCCAGCAACGCGCTCGCCCTGGTCCGGATCTGGCGCTTCGAGGCCCGCGACGTGCTCCTGCACGCGTTGCCGATCTTTCACGTGCACGGGCTGTTCGTCGCGACCCACTGCGTCCTGATGAGCGGTGCGCGCATGATTTTCCTGCCCCGCTTCGACGCCGGCCAGGTGGTAGCGCTGCTGCCGCGGGCGACGGTGCTCATGGGGGTGCCCACATTCTACGTCCGCCTGCTCGAGCGACCCGAGCTGACGCGTGAGCGCTGCGCCAGCATGCGCCTGTTCATCTCGGGCTCGGCACCGCTGCTCGACGAGACCTTCCGCGCCTTCGAGGCGCGCACCGGTCACCGCATCCTCGAGCGGTACGGCATGAGCGAGGCGCTGATGATCACCTCCAACCCGCTCGATGGCGAGCGCATCCCGGGCACGGTCGGCTACGCGCTGCCGGAGGTCGAGGTCCGGATTGCCGACGAGAACGGGCGCCTCCTGGAGCCGGGCGAGGTCGGGGCGCTCGAGATGCGCGGCCCCAACGTGTTCAAGGGGTACTGGCGCATGCCGGACAAGACCCGGGCCGAGTTCCGCGACGACGGCTTCTTCATCTCGGGCGATCTCGCGCGCATCGCGCCGGACGGGAGGGTCTCGCTCGTCGGGCGCGCCAAGGATCTGATCATCTCGGGCGGCTACAACGTGTATCCCAAGGAGATCGAGCTGCAGCTCGACGCTTTGCCGGGGGTCAAGGAATCCGCGGTCGTCGGCCTGCCGCACGCGGACTTCGGCGAGGCGGTCGCCGCGGTCGTGACCCGCGACGGCACGGCCGACGTGAGCGAAGAGAGCATCATCGCGACGCTGAAGGGCCGGCTCGCCAACTTCAAGCTGCCCAAACGTGTCTTCTTCGTGGACGCACTGCCGCGCAACGTCATGGGCAAGGTGCAGAAGAACGAGCTGCGCGATCGCTACGCCGCCACGTTCCGGGCGTGAAGAGCCACCCTTGCCGACGATCTTCTACTTGATCCGCCACGCCGAGCACGGCCTGCAGGGGCGAACCCTGGTCGGGCGGGACTCCGGCGTGGGGCTGAGCGCGGAAGGCGAACGGCAGACGGAGGCCCTCGCGGAGCAGCTGGCCGAGGCTCCGATCACGGCGCTCTATTCGAGCCCGCTCGGGCGGGCGCAGCAGACCGCGGCACCGCTCGCGGCCCGGCTCGGATTGGAGGTGCGGGGCGCGGACGAGCTGAACGAGCTCGACTTCGGCGCCTGGACCGGTCGCACGCTCGACGAGCTCGATCCGCAGGAGCATTGGCGCCGCTTCAACGTCTTCCGCAGCGGCACCCGCATTCCGGACGGCGAGCTGATGCTCGAGGCCCAGACGCGGATCGTCGGGCTGATGCTGCGCCTCGCCGAGCGCCATGCGAACCGGACGGTGGCGCTCGTGAGCCACGGCGACGTGATCAAGGCGGCGCTCTGCTACTTCCTGGGGATGCCGCTCGATCTCTGCCGGCGCATCGAGATCGGCCCCGCCTCGCTCAGTATCGTCCGGCTCGATTCCTGGGAGCCGCAGGTCCTGCTCGTGAACGGCCGGGCAGACGGGACACTATAGACAGCCGCTCTCGGGCCCCCCGCCCTCGAGGCGGAGCGGCGCGCTCGTGCTCGGTGTGCCCGAGGCCACGGGTCGGGCCGGATGCCCGCGACGCATCGGCGTGCTGGCGCGGGAAGAACAGCTCGACGGTGGTCCCGGCGCCCGGCTTCGACTTGACGCGCAGATCCCCGCCCACCTGCCGGACGAAGCCGTAGACCTGACTGAGGCCGAGGCCGAAGCCAGCCTCTCCCTTGGTCGTGAAGAACGGCTCCAGCGCCCGCTGCGCGACTTCCGGGATCATGCCCTCACCGTTGTCGGCGACCGTGATCCGAACATACTCCTTGACCGGGAACGTCGCCGGGCCGATGCCGGCGCGCCCGGAGTGGTCGGCGCTCGCCACTCGCAGCACGCCGCCGTCCGGCATGGCGTCCCGGGCGTTGATGATCAGGTTGAGCAGCGCGCGGTCGAACTGCGTCCGGTCGAGCCGGCACGGCCAGACCTCCGGCGCCAGCTCCAGCGTCAAGCGGACCTCGGGGCCGGCGGCGCTCGTCATGAGCGGCTGGAGCGCCCTCAGGAGCCGGTTGACATCGACGACCTCGAGATCGAGGTCCTGCTGCCGCGAGACGGCGAGGAGCTTCGAGGTCAAGATCGTGCCGCGCTGCACCGTGGCATCGATCTCGTCCAGAATCGGCGCGAGCGCGGCATCGCTCGCGCGCGCCCGGATCAGGCGCGCGCCGCTCGCCATGACCCCGAGCAGGTTCCGGAAATCGTGGACGATGCCGGCGGCCATCCGGCCCACCGCGTCCAGCTTCTGGGCCTGGGCCAGCTGCTGCTGCAAGGCGGCGCGCTGGCGCTGGCGCTGGAAGAGGAGGAAGAGCGACGCCGCGCCCAGGAGCACGATCCCCAACGCGCTTCCCGACGCAATGAAAGCACGCCGCTGCCAATCCCCGAGCAGCGTCGCCTTGTCGAGTCCGACCGTCACGACCAAGGGGGTGTCGCCCACCGTGCGGTAGGCGACAACGCGCACCGCGCCGCCGATGACACCGTCCGACTCGAGACTACCGACAGGCGTGGTCGCCAGCTGGCTCTTGAACGGCTCGTAGCTCGCGTAGGACGCGCCGATCACCGTGTCGATGTGAGGGTGCCGCGCGACCAGGGTGCCGTCGCGGTGGAACAGGGCGATGCTGTCCGTCGCGCCCAGCGTCAGGCCGCCGTAGATCTGCTCGAAGTAGCGGGGCTCGACGGCGGCCACGACGATGCCGGAAAAGCTGCCCTTGCCGCTCGGGATGCGGCGGCTGACGCTGACGAACCACGTGCCCACGGAGCGGCTCCGCAGCGGCGGGCCGATCAAGAGACCGAGATCGGCGCGCTCGGCATGGGCGATGAAGTAGTCGCGGTCGGCGAGGCTCACCTGCGGCGTGTGGGGATGATCGGTGTCCTGTGTGATGAAGCCGTCCGGCCCGATCGCGAACAGGGCGCGGATGAACGGCGACGATTGCAGAAGCACCCGCATCTTGTCCTGGAAAACGAGGTCGTGCTTCGGGAGGTCGGGTGCGGCATAGAGCGCATCGCCAAGGCCGCTCAGCATGAGGTCGACGGCCTGGACCGTCCGATCGGTCTGCTCGCCGAGCACGTGCACCAGTCGCAGCGCGGTCGAATGGGCCTCGCGCACCGTTTCGACCCGATCGAGCCGGATCAGGAGGCCCGCGCCGCCGAACACGATCAGGAGCAGGGCTACTACGCTCGGCACCGCCCATCCCAGGCTCCCGGGGCTCCACGCGCGTGCCTGGGCCACCTCCCGCTCCCTCTGCGGCGCTGGGCGCCCCTCCGGCGCGGGCCGCAATTCACAGCCAGCACCTCAGCCGCTCAACCGTTCACGGGACGACCTTATTACCAGTTGAACACCGTTCCAAGCGTGATGGTGTGGATCATTTGTGGATATCGAGCCCGACGGCGCAATAAAGCGCGGAGCGGTGGCGCGCCCAGTGCTCGGCCAGCCACTCGTCGCCCGGGCGGTCGTAGTAGTCGAAGGGGATGTGCCGCACGTTGAGGCCAACGAAATGCGCGCCGCAGCGGCCGAGCTCGGGCAGGTGCGGGTGGAACGGCGAGCAGATGGTGACCTCGTCGAGGCGCACGATCAGCGGCGACGCGGCGCTGGAGAGCGCCGCGACCTGCAGCCCCTGCTCGTCGAGCTCCGATGCGAGCCCGACCGGTAGCACCTCCAGGACGCCCTGCGTCGCCGCGGCGAGATCGAACCCGGGCGGCAGGCCGCGAATGCCGGTGTTGAGGGGATGCGCGGGGCACAGACCGGCGAACTGCCCGAAGCAGGGCCGGACGTCCTCGGCGAGCACGCAGCGGCGCCCGGCCCCCGCCGCGAGCCAGGCTGCGATGGCCTCGGGTACGTCCCAGAGGATGCAGTCGTTGTCGAGCGCGAGCTCGAAATGCTCGGGAAAGAGGCGCAGCGGCGCGAATTTCCAGGCCACACCCTCGGCCATGCCCTGATCGAGGAACGGCAGCAGGAACTCGGGCAGGTCCTCGCACGGCCGCCAGGCCACCGCGACCGGCACGTCACCCGTGCGCGCGCGGGCCGCCTCGGGGGCGATGCCGTTGACGCAGACGACGTAGGCGGCCTCGGGGCCGAACAGCCGCGAGGCGCCCGAGATCGAGAGCTTGAGCGCCTCGAAGCCGCGCGGGTGAGCGTCGCCGATGGTCCACCTGACGGCCACGCGCGACCCGCCGGCCACGGGCACTCTGGATCCCGGGCGCTCCGCCGGACCGGGCGGCGGCGAAAACCCGTCCCGCTGCTCTGGACCGGTGCGTGGCGACAGCTCACGTATAGGGCGAGGTTCGTGGTCCAGGCGCCAAACCGGCGTCCTGGCAGCATTCGACCGGAACGCTTCGTGGTGACACCGATCGCTGCTCTGGTGCGTGGCGTGGCGCAAGGCAGGCTCTCGCCCGGCGTGGCGCTGATCCACCTTTTGGGCACAACCGGGAGCTTGGCCGGGCTCGAGGCGGCCCTGGACGGGGCCGAGGCCAGCGATACCGCCGATCCGGTGCTGCGGCGGGGCATTCGCAAGCTGCGCGCCGGGCTCGCGGCCAACCGGGAGGGGAGCGCCCGCGCGGCAGCCCTTCTGCGCGCCCATGATGCGGAGCCGCCCGGCGCTTCGGCCGAAGAGGAGCTCGCGCGCTGGCGCCGGTTCTTCGACTGGTCGGTGGAGCAGAGTCCGGAGGCGAGCGTCGCGCTCTACTCGCTCGGCGATGTGAAACAGCTGGCCGAGGTGACCCGCGAAGTCGTGGCGCTGTTGCACCGGCTGGAGGTTCTCAGGCCCGACCGGAGGGTGCTCGAGATCGGCTGCGGCATCGGGCGTTTCGTGCAGGCACTCTCGGGCGAGGTGGCTCAGATCGTCGGCATCGACATCTCGCCCAGGATGATCGCCTATGCGCGCGAACGTTGCCACGGGCTCGCGAACGTGCGCCTGCTCGAGACCTCCGGCCACGACCTCTCCATGTTCGAGTCGCGCTCGTTCCATCTGCTGCTCGCAGTCGACGTCATGCCGTACCTGCATCGCGCGGGCTCCTGCCTGGTCGCGACCCATCTCGCAGAGGCGGCGCGTGTCCTTGGGCCGCGTGGCGACTTCGTGATCCTCAATTTCTCCTATCGCCAGGACATGGAGGTCGACCGGCAGGAGGTGCGCGAGCTGGCCGCGCGCATGGGATTTCTCGTGCTGCGTAACGGCCAGGCCCATCTCTCTTCGTGGGATGGTCTCACCTTTCATCTGCGCAAGCGCGACTGAGGCTCACGCGACGAGACGGCGCGCGGCCATCGGCCGGTTCTGTGCGCCCCAGTGATACTTGTAGGGCTCGGCGCCGCGCAGGAAGTCGAACTCGGCGAGACCTTCGCGCACCGCCTCCTCGACGGCGTGGCCGATCATCAGGGTGCCGGGGCTGAGCGCGCCGAACTCGGGATCGAAGCCGCCGAGATAGTAGTAGAAGCGTCCCTTGGCAGCGAAGCCGTAGAGCGCGGCGATGATGCGCTCGTCCAGCCGCAGCGCGTAGAGCCGCAGCAGGCCGGCGCCGAGCAGCTCCGGTGCAGCATCCGCGTGGAACGCGCGCACGCGCTCGTCCGCGAGCACGCCCGGGCCACCGCGTTCGGACCAGCGCGCGCCGTGAAGCTCGAACAAGGCCTGCAGCAGCACCCGCATGCTGTCCTCCGTCGCCCGTTCGAACCAAAGCCGGCCGGCGCGCTCGGCGCGACGGCGGTAATAGCGCAGGTTCTGGCGCATGCCAGGAGGCACGACCCGGTCGAGCTCGTTCCGATTGTCAGGCAGGCGCAGGAGCGGGCAGGGTTCCTGGGTCGACCGCGCGTCGGCGAGGCCCGCGGGTGCCGGGGCTTCGAGGAGCGGCGACCCGGTCCCGAGCGGCTGCAGCTCGACGACGTCGAAGCGATGACGCACCTGCGCGATCTCGGCGAGGAGCTCGCCCGCGAGTTCGCGCGCGCCGCTCGGGTCGAAGAGCCCGTCGCAGTGATCCGAGGTGCCGCTCCCGAGCAGGAGCAGCTTGCGCGTCCCCTGGTCCGTGTAGACGTAGCAGGGCAGCAGCCCGAGCAGCCGCTCGCGCTGCCATGCGGTGAGCGCGAAGAGCTCCCCCCGGCCGATGTGCCGCCACCAGGGGACCAGCCAGGCCGGCGACTGGAACGGGGTCGCGGACGGCGAGCGGCACCATAGCTCCGTCCAAGCGGGGCGCAGCGCCTCGAGCCCGCCGAGCGTCGTGACCTTCCCGATGCGGATCGCCACGGGGTCAGGCCCTCGCC
>CAZXYL010000354.1:0-5235 GCA_964644915.1 uncultured Geminicoccaceae bacterium | reverse complement strand
TGCCGGCCGGGGCGTCTCCGCGCCGCCGACCTCCTGGGACAGGTCGTGCCACAGACGTTCGAGCAGCGGCCCGAAGGAGGGATGCAGCCGGGACCGGACCAGGTCGCGCGGGCGCGGGATCGGCACCTCGTAGCGCTCGCGGATGCGCGCACGTGGCCCCTGGGAGAGGAGATAGACCGCATCCGAAAGGGTCTGCGCCTCCTCGAGGTCGTGGGTGACGAGGAGCACCGTGAGGTTCTCGCGCTCGACCCAGCCCAGGAGGTCCTCGGTGATGCGGTGGCGGACGATCGCATCGAGCGAGGCGAACGGCTCGTCCATCAGCAGCAGCCTGGGCTTGAGCGCCAGGACCTGCGCCATGGCCACCCGCTTGCGCTGACCGCCGCTCAGCTCGCGCGGGTAGCGGTCGCCGAAGCCCGCGAGGCCGAGACGCGCGAGCCAGGCCTCGGCATCGTCGAGCGCCTCGCGTTTTGCCCGCCCCCGGATGCGCCAGCCGAGCGCCACGTTCTGGCGCGCGGTGCGCCAAGGCAGGAGCGCATCGTCCTGGAACAGGATGCCGATCTCGGCGCGGTCGACTGCGAGCTCGATGCGCCCGGCGCTCGGCTGCTGCAGACCCATGACGGCACGCAGCACCGTGCTCTTGCCCGAGCCGGAGGGGCCGACCAGGCTGATGAATTGACCCTTGCCGACCTCCAGGCTCGCCCCCTCGAGGACGGGCTCGGCGTCGTAGGCAAGGGTCAGATCCGAGACCCGCAGCACCTAGGCTCTGACGACCGACGGATCGAGCAGGGCCTCGAGGTCCACTTCCGGCCCGAGGATGCCCGCGACGCGCTGCGATTCGGCCACGCGCTCGGCGGATTCGACGTCGATCGCGACCGAATCGGGGTAGAGGGAGGTGCGGTAGCGCTCGAGTATGCCCTCGAGCTGCGCGCGGTCGCCGCCGGCGATCAGCTCGGCCGGCAGCGCGTCCAGGATCTCGGCGGCCGGCATGGTCTGCAGGTGCTGCAGACCCTTCTCGAGCGCCCGGGCGAGGCTCCGCATCTCATCCAGCCGCTCGTCACGCTCCGCGGCCCGGACCGAGACGCCCATGAACGCGTAGTCGCCACCGAGGTGAGTCTCGGAGTCGGCGAGGTCCATGAAGTTCACCAGAGTCCTGCCGCCACCCTCCTCGAGCAGCGAGAGCGCCGGCTCCTGCACCATGCCGGCGTCGACGTGGCCGATCCGGAGCGCGTCATAGAGGTTCGGGCCCAGCTGCGCGAACTCGACCCGGCTCACATCCGCCCCGGCCTTCTCGAGCAGATAGAGGAGCAGCGTGTGGTCGGCGTTGCCCAGGCCCGAAATCCCGACCGTGTGGTTCTCGAGGTCCTCGAGCGTCCGGATCTCCTCGACCATGGCGGGGCCGACCGCGAGCGCGAACAGCGGTAGCCGCCCGGTCGAGGCAAAGCGCCGGATCGGCGCACCCTGGGCGAACGCCTGGAGGGCGACATCGAACGAGGTGCCGGCGTAGTCCACTGCGCCCCCGACCAGCGCCTGCATGGCCGCGTTGCCGCCGCGCGTGTAGACCAGCTCGACCTCGAGCCCCTCATCCGTGAAGAACCCCGCGGCCTGCGTCACCTCGTACGGCACCACGCACAGGAGCTGGCCGCAGAAGGCGAGCTGAATCACCCGGCCCTGGGCGCGGGCGGCGCGCCCCAAGCCGCCTGCGGCGACCGCGAGGCCCGTGACGCCGGCCACCCCTTTCAGCACCGTGCGTCGGCCGAAGCGCGCGCCGGCGAGCGGACGCTCGTCCTCCTTTCGAGGCTCGAGAACAAGCCTTTCGCAACAGCTCATGACGGACCTCCGCTCGGCGGCTCGGCTCTGAAGCCACGGTCGACTTGTCGACCCGAGCCCGGCTGGTTTCGAGGCGGTAAGATATGCGGTATCGGCGTCGTTTCAAAGCCGGAGGAACCTCGCTGGCCTGGACCACCGTCGACCAGCGTGTGTGACCTTGAAAACTGCCGCCTCGCGGTGCAGCCTGCCGACCCTGGAGACGGCAGAACCGAACGGTCCGGGGCAGGGGCGTGGCGCAGACCTACGACGTCGTGATCATCGGCGGCGGGCACAACGGGCTCACCTGCGGCGCCTATCTGGCGAAGGCCGGCCTCAGGACGCTGGTGCTCGAGCGCCGTCATGTGCTCGGTGGGGCTGCGGTCTCCGAGGAGGTGGTCCCGGGCTTCACCTTCTCGGTCTTCTCCTACGTCATGAGCCTGTTGCACCCCAAGGTCATCCGCGAGCTCGAGCTGCGCGAGCACGGCCTCGAGGTCCTGCCGGCGACCGACCTCTTCTGCCCGCTCGATGACGACGACTGCATCATTTTCTCGGACGATGTGCAGAAGACGGTGCGCGAGTTCGCGCGCTTCTCGAAGAAAGACGCCGAGATCTGCCCGGCGTTCGCCGCCCACCTCGAGGAGGCGGCGGGCATCGTGCGCCAACTGCTGCTGGAGACGCCCGTCGATCCCGTTGGTCGCGATTGGCGCTCGTTCAAGGAGACGGCGCGGCTGCTGTGGCGGTACCGCAAGATCGGCCGGCGCTTCTATCGCGTGGTCGATCTCATGACCATGAGCGCCTACGACTACCTTTCGCGCTGGTTCGAGAGCGACGTCATCAAGGCGATCTTCGCCTACTACGCCTCGATCGGGACCTTCGCCGGGCCGAAGACGCCGGGCTCGGCCTACGTCATCATGCACCATCTCATGGGCGAGCACGAAGGGGCGGGCGGCTGGGGCTTCGTGCGCGGCGGCATGGGCAGCATCAGCCAGGCGATCTCGCGCTCGGGCGCCCGCCACGGCCTTCAGACGCGCACCGGCGCCGAGGTCGAGCGAGTGCTGCTGCGCGACGGCCGGGCGCGCGGCGTCGTGATCGCGGGCGGCGAGGAGATCGAGGCGCGCGCGGTTGCTTGCAACGCCAGCTGCAAGGTCCTGTTCGAGTGGCTGGTGCCGCAGGACGTGCTGCCGCCGGAGTTCCTGGACGAGATCCGCACCTTTCGCACCTTCTCGAGCGCGTTCAAGATCAACGCCGCCTGTGAGGCGCCGCCGCGCTACAGAGCGTTCGACAAGGCCAGGGCCGGCTTCGAGTACCCCGCCTACGTCCACATCGGGCCGGACATCGACTATCTCGAGCGCGCCTTCGACGACGCGAAGCACGGCTGGTACTCCAGCCAGCCGTTCGTCACGCCGGTGGTCCCGACGACCGTCGACGACAGCATAGCACCACCGGGCAAGCACGTGGTGCACCTGTTCGGCGGGCATGCGCCCTACGAGCTCAGGAACGGCACCTGGGAGGAGGAACGCGAGGGCTTCGCGCGCACCGTGCTCGCGACCATGGATCGTTTCGCGCCCGGCTTCTCCAGCCAGATCATCGAGATGCAGGTGCTCGCCCCGCCCGACATCGAGCGCATCCTCAACCTGCCGCACGGCCACATCTTCCATGGCGAGCTGGCGCTCGATCAGCTGTATTTCCAGCGGCCGGCGCCGGGCTACGCCGACTACCGCACCCCGATTGCGGGCCTCTATCAGTGCGGATCGTCCTGTCATCCTGGCGGCGGGGTGAGCGGCATTCCCGGCCACAACGCGGCGCGCGAGATCCTGCGCGACTGGAAGCGGCGCCGGGCTTGAGCGGGCATGACCGGCACGCTCGAATCCGAGTCCAGAAGCGGTCTCGCCTGTCCGCTGTGCGGGGCTCTCCGCGCGGCGACCTTCGCGCAGGTCGAGGGCCGGCGCTACCTCCGCTGCCGGGACTGCCTCCTGACCTTTCTCGCGCCCGGGCAGCTCCCGGACGCGGCGACCGAGCTCGCAACCTACCGGTGGCACGAGAACGACCCGGGTGATCCGCGCTACCGTGCCTTCCTCGCGCGACTGACGGCGCCGCTGCTGCCGCACCTGAGGCCGGGCATGGTCGGGCTCGATTTCGGCTGCGGCCCGGGACCGACCATCGGGCCGATGCTCTCCGAGCACGGCCTCGAGGTCGTCGACTACGATCCGTTCTTTCGACCCTGCCCGGCGGCGCTCGAGCGGACGTACGACTTCATCACCTGCTCCGAGACGGCCGAGCACTTCCACGCGCCCGGCCGCGAGTTCGAACGGCTCGACCGGCTGCTGCGCCCGGGCGGCTGGCTCGGGGTGATGACGGTGATGCTGGAGGACGACGCCGGCTTTGCCGGCTGGTGGTACCGCCGCGATCCGACCCATGTCTCGTTCTATCGCCGGGAGACGATGGCCTGGATCGCCGCGCGTTTCGGCTGGAGCTTGGCCTTCCCGGGGCCGACCGTGGCGCTGTTCCACAAGCCGCAGGCGGCGGTGGGCTGCTGTCCCGGCGATCCGGCCGAGGCGTGAGGGCGCCTGCAGGCCCGCGCCAACCATGAACAGGGTGGCGGCGATCTGTAACCATCCTGGTCGATCGCCGGGTACTACCAGTGCGGCTCGTCCTGTCACCCTGGCGGTGGCGTGAGCGGCATTCCCGGCCACAACGCGGCGCGCGAGATCCTGCGCGACTGGAAGCGGCGCCGGGCTTGAAGCGGAGGGGCTCGCGGCCCTTACGAATGCGCTTGGTTGACAATTGCCCCGCAGAGGCCGCGGCCTTTGGCGCGAGGCCTACCCGGCGATGGCCGGCATCGCGGAGAACGCACGTACGGCCGAGCATACGGGCTATCGGGTCCTCGACCACTTCGTCCTCGCGGCGTCCGCCCGGTGGGACGAGGATGACCAGCCGCTTTCGCAGCGGGCAGCTGAGCTGCGGCCCGGCGCCGACGCGCCCCTTCTTGCGGCGATCGAGGCCACGGAGCGGGGTGATCGATCTGTGGCGGCGGCACGGCCACGCCTACGCCTACGTGTTCTTCCTCCTGCGCCCGCGCGATTGACAGCACAGAACCGGGCAGATCTATTCATCATCTACCGGCGCCGCATCCCTCGCATCGGCGCGCAGATGGTCGTGCGCCGCTGCCTGACCGCCGGACCCGAACACGCGCTGGAGACCTCACGATGGCCCATTCGGTGATGGCGGTCTGGGCTTGCGGACGCCAAGCAATGCCTGTTTGCGTTCTGCTCGTGCTCCTGATCCTCGGGGCCGGTTGTGCCGACCGGACCGGAGCCACCCTCGCCAACCCGCACAACTACTGCGTCGAGCAGGGCCTGGAGCCCGCCACGCCCGGGTTCGACGACTGCATGCAGAGCTACATCGCGGAGGTCTGCGAGCAGCGAGGGT
>CAZXYL010000353.1:0-2447 GCA_964644915.1 uncultured Geminicoccaceae bacterium | reverse complement strand
GATCATCCCCGAAACACGTTTCGATGGCGCTGATCCAGATTAGCGGCGCACGACCATCGGAGGTGTAGATTGGGTCCTTCAAGAGCGCCAGGCGATCGCCTGGGTGCTCGACGCAAAGGAGCGCACGATGCGTAGGCGATTGACCATCACGTCTTTGACCTTGGTCGTCCTGGTGGGATCGGCCGCGCTGCTCGGCGCCTGCAACACGACCGCAGGTGTCGGAGCGGACATGGCGGCCGCGGGCAAGGCGATCGAGGACACCGCTGACGAGGCCAAGGGGTACTAGACCATGGACAAGGATCGCATCGCGGGTGTCGCCAAGCAGGCCAAGGGCACCGTCAAGGAAGCCGTCGGCAAGGTGGTGGGCGATGCCAAGCTGCAGGCCGAGGGCAAGGCCGACCAGGCGGAAGGCAAGGTGCAGAACGCGGTCGGCGGGCTGAAGGACACGCTCCGCAAGGCTTGAGGAGGTCCCGCAGGAGCGGGACGGCGGCGCGCTTGGCACGAGGGTCGTGACCTGCTCGGGCCGGGCGGGGCGCGCGAGAATCGTGAAGATCCTTCCGACGCGGCGACCGGCCTGGGCGGGAGTCTCCAGAGGACGGGCCGTCGTGGCGGTGGGGTGGTGTAGCTAGCGAAAGGCGTCGACCATGCTCGGGACCATCCTGCTCATCATCCTCATCCTGGTGCTCATCGGCGCGCTGCCGACCTGGGGCCACAGCCGAAGCTGGGGCTACGGCCCGAGCGGCGGCATCGGTTTGATCGTGATCATTCTGCTCATCCTGGTGCTGACTGGCAGGCTCTGAACGAGGGCCCCGCCCGAGTCAGTATTCACGACCTGGCCCTGAGAAATCGCGCCGAGGCTGATCGAGATTAGCGTCGCGCGAGGGGATGTCCTCTAGAATTGGATCGTCCGAATAGAGCGACCACGAGGCCGCCGGGCGAGGATGAGCGCCGCATTGTCGCGGTGGCGCGCCGGACGAGAGGACACGGGGAGCCATGAGCCAGTTTCGCAATCAGCAGCAGACCGCCCCTCCATCGCCGCACGCTCCGGCAAGCTCCGGGACCGGCTACGGCGTCATGGGCGTCTTCGCCGAGACGGCCTTCGGCGACCTCGACGGCTTCTTTCACGGGCTGCCGATCGGCCTCGCCGCGCTCGATGGTGAGCTGCGCGTCCGCCGCGCGAACGCGGCCTTCGCCACCTTCAGCCGCATGCCCGCCTGGGAGCAGGTCGGGCGGCCGCTCGGGCAGCTCCTGCCAGCCTTCGCGGCCCCGCTGCTGCCGGCCTGCCGGGCGGCGCTCGCCGGCACCGACGGCAAGACCTCGCTCGAGCTGACGGAGGAGACGGAGAAGCGCCCGCGGGTCTGGGAGGTGCATCTCAGCCGGCTCGGGGCCCGTGGCCGCGACCCGGCGGGTCTCGCCATCGTGGTGCTGGATGTGACCACCCAGAAGGAGGAGACCGGGCGCCGCAGCCTCGCCCTGCGTGAGCTGGACCACCGATTGAGGAACGTCCTGACCGTGGCGCAGAGCGTGTTCCGCTGCACGGCCGCGCTCAGCCCCGACAAGGAGCATCTGGTGGAAGCCTTCAACGGCCGGCTGGACGCGCTCGCTCGGGCCTCCACGCTGCTCGGCCTCGAGCAGGCGCAAGGGGCAGAGCTCGCCGCCATCGTGCGCACCGCGCTCGAGCCGTTCGCCGCGGGCCGACGGCTCGTGCTGGAAGGACCGCTCCTGCTGCTCCCTCCGCAGGTCGCCGGAACCCTGAGTCTCGCCCTGAACGAGCTCGTCACCAATGCCGCCAAGCACGGTGCCCTCTCGGCCCTTGACGGCCGGGTCGCCGTGCACTGGCACCTCGAGGACCAGCGCCGCCTGGTGCTGGAATGGCGCGAGGAGGGCGGCCCACCGGTGCGCTCGCCCCGGCGCCGGGGCTTCGGGCGCGAGCTGATCGAGCGGGTCCTCTCCTATGAGCTCGATGCGGAGGTCGACCTGCAGTTCGCGCCGGACGGGGTGTGCTGCCGGATAGCTATTCCGATGGGCGAGGAGACGGTGCTGGCGGTCCGCACGGGCGCCGCTCCCGGCCCCTGACGCTCGGTCAAAGGCTGACCGGGCCGGGAGGGGCGCTGCCGCGTTCGCGAACCGCGCTGTCAGCGTGAGATTGGCAGAGCTTTGACTTTGGGTGAAGAGCTGAAGTATTTATTCTGAGCAAAATACTCGAATAAAAACTCTCCCTCATTGCATTTGTCGACTCTAGTTCCCATATATTAACTAGCTGGCGACTGGCGCTTCCCTCTCCGGGGACATGCCCTGATCGCATGGGAGACAATGATGAATCGCATGGCCTTGGCGGCGACCATGTCGCTGCTCGTCTTGAGCGCCTGCGGCACCAGCACCCAGGATCGCGCCATCTCCGGTGGCGCCATGGGCGCGGCCGCGGGCGGTGCCGCCGGTCTCCTGCT
>CAZXYL010000352.1:0-4655 GCA_964644915.1 uncultured Geminicoccaceae bacterium | reverse complement strand
GTGTTGGTCGCGATCAGGGCGTCGTCCGGCAGATGCTGCAGCAGGGACTTGAGGATCTCGCGCTTGATGCCCTCGTTCTCGGTCGCGGCCTCGATCACCAGCTGGCAGTCGCCGAACAGCTCGTAGCTGGTGCCGGTGCGCACGCGCGCGAGCGCCGCCTCCCGGTCGGCGGCCGTGAGCTGGCCCTTCTGCACCCGCCGCTCGGTGTACTCCCGCATGCGCCCGAGCGCGCGCTCGAGCTGCTCCTGGTTGACGTCGACCAGCCGCACCTCGTAGCCGGCGAGCGTCGCGACCTCCGCGATCCCCCAGCCCATCTGCCCGGCGCCGATCACGCCGATGCGCCGGATCTCGGGAATGGGGGGCCGTTCGTCGTTCTTGACCATCATACCTTCTGTCTACTGCGACTTGCGTAACTCGGCCGTGAGCTCGGGCACGGCCTGGAACAGGTCGGCGACCAGGCCGTAGTCGGCGACCTGGAAGATCGGCGCCTCCTCGTCCTTGTTGATCGCGACGATCACCTTGCTGTCCTTCATGCCGGCGAGGTGCTGGATCGCGCCCGAGATGCCGACCGCGACATAGAGGTCGGGTGCCACCACCTTGCCGGTCTGCCCGACCTGGTACTCGTTCGGCATGTAGCCGGCGTCGACCGCGGCGCGGCTGGCGCCCACCGCAGCGCCCAGCACGTCGGCCAGCTCCTCGATCATGCGGAAGTTCTCGCCGCTGCCCATGCCGCGCCCGCCGGAGACCACGATCCGCGCCGTGGTCAGCTCGGGCCGCTCGCCGCCGCTGACCTCGCGCCCGACGAAGCGGGCGAGGCCCGTGGGCGCAGCCGGATCGCGCACCTCGACGGCAGCGGAGCCGCCTTCGGCCGGCGCCGCATCGAACGCGGTGGTGCGCACGGTGATCACCTTGATCGGATCGCTGCTCTGCACCGTCGCGAGCGCGTTGCCGGCGTAGATGTAGCGCTTGAAGGTGTCGGGCCCGTCGACCGCGACGATGTCGGAGAGCTGGGCCACGTCCAGGAGCGCCGCCAGACGCGGCATGACGTTCTTGCCGAAGCTCGTGGAGCCGGCGAGGACCGCGCCGTAGTCGCCGGCGAGCTTCTCCAGCAGCGCCGCGACATCCTCGGCGACGGGGTTCGCATAGGCCTCGTGCTCGACGTGCAGAACCTTTGCTGTGCCCGCGATCCTGGCTGCGGCCTCGGCCACGCCCGTGCACCCCTGGCCCGCGACCAGCAGATGGACGTCATCGTCGAGCGCCCTGGCCGCGCTCACCGTGACCAGCGTCGCCTGGGACAGCTCCTTGTTGTCGTGCTCCGCGAGGACCAGGACGCTCATCAGATCACCTTCGCCTCGTTGCGGAGTTTCTCCACCAGCTCAGGAACGCTGCTCACCCGGACGCCGGACTCCCGCTTGGCCGGCTCCTCGACCTTGAGCGTCTTGAGCCGCGGCGTGATGTCGACGCCCAGCTCCTCCGGGGTGAGCACGTCGATCGGCTTGCGCTTCGCCTTCATGATGTTGGGCAAGGACGCGTAGCGGGGCTCGTTCAGGCGCAGATCCGTGGTCACGATCGCCGGCAGCTTGAGGACCACCTTCTCGAGCCCGGTGTCGATCTCGCGAGTGACCTGGAGCTCGCCGCCCTCGAACTCGAGCTTGGAGGCGAAGGTGCCCTGGGGCCAGCCGAGCAGCGCCGCCAGCATCTGCCCGGTCTGGTTGCTGTCGTCGTCGATCGCCTGCTTGCCCATGACGACCAGGCCCGGCTGCTCGCGCTCCACGAGCGCCTTGAGGAGCTTGGCCACCGCGAGCGGCTGCAGCTCGGCGTCGGTCTGCACGTGGATCGCGCGATCGGCACCCATGGCGAGTGCCGTGCGCAGCGTCTCCTGGCACTTCGCCTCGCCCAGCGAGACCGCGACCACCTCCTCGGCCTTGCCGGCTTCCTTCAGGCGGATCGCCTCCTCGTTGGCGATCTCGTCGAAGGGGTTCATGGACATCTTGATGTTGGCCGTCTCGACCCCGGTGCCGTCCGCCTTGACCCGGATCTTGACGTTGGCGTCCACGACCCGCTTGACCGGGACGAGCACCTTCATGGGCTGGGCTCCTTTGCACCCTTGCGTCCGGTCGGGCCAGCGGCGGCTCTGCGACCGGGCCGGGCTGTTTTGTGCACTGCACCCGAACTAGGCCGGTGCCCCCTCTTTGTCAATTGCGTGACAGGCTCTGCCGGGGCTTCGCTCGGCCCTTTGCTTCAGCGCGCGTGCATCATCATAAGCGATGTGAGTTACCAAGTCCGGTCGAGCGGGCGACATGAAGCAGAAGCTCACTACGCGACGATTGGGCGAGATCCGTCAGGACCGCACCGACTGGGGCGCGGGTGGATGCCCAGATCGAGGAGGAGCTGGCCCGTGCGATCCGCTCCGATCCCGATCACGAGGAGCTCGAGCTTGGCTGGGTCGAGCGGGCGATGGTCGCCGCCGCTCAGCGCGCCTTCGAGACCAGGGCCTGCCAGCAGGCCAGGGCGGCGAGGGCGGCGGTCTCGGCGCGCAGCACGCGGGGGCCGAGGCTGACCGGCACCACGTCCTCGCGCTCACGCAGCGCCGCCCGTTCGTCGGGCGAGAAGCCGCCCTCGGGGCCCACCAGCAGGTCGCCCGGACCGTGGTCGGCAAGGGCCTGCACGAACGGCGGCCCGTCACGCGCCTCGTCGGCCAGATAGAGGCTGCCGTCGAGGGGCCGCTCGGCCAGCCAGGCCTCGAGCGGGATCGGCGCGCCGATTCCGGGCACGGTCAGCCGGCCGCACTGCTCCGCCGCCTCGACCGCGATGGTGCGCAGCCGCTCCCGGTTGAGGCGGTCGACCACCGAGCGCTCGGTGAACACGGGCTCGAGCCGCGCGGCGCCGAGCTCGGTCGCCTTCTCGATCAGGAACTCCTGGCGAGTCCGCTTGAGCGGCGCGAAGGCGAGCGCGGGACCGGGCTCGGATACCTGCTCGCGCAGCTGTTCCCCCACGCTCAGGCGGCACCAGCGCCGGCCGGTAGGCTCCAGGACGGCCAGCCATTCGCCCTCCCGCCCGTTGAACAGGCCGATGGCATCCCCCGCCCGCTGCCGCATGACCGTGAGCAGGTAATGCGATTGCGCCGGGCTCGGCTCGATGGCCATGCCCTCTTTGAGCGGGAGGTCGACGTACAGGCGGATTTTCGGGGTCATGCTCGCTCGCTTGTCGGGGGTCGGCCCGAAAGCTAGAAGGGAGGCCATGCCAAGGCAAGGTTTGAACCCGGCGTCCTGGGTTGCGGATCGTCAGCTCTCGTGGGTCGACCGGCTGCCGGAGCGCCTGCGCCCCTACGCCGTCCTCGCCCGCTGGGACCGGCCGATCGGCACCTGGCTCCTGCTCCTGCCGTGCTGGTGGTCGGCGGCGCTGGCGCCCGGCTGGCCGGATCCCGGGCTGCTCGCCCTGTTCGCGATCGGCGCGATCGCGATGCGCGGCGCCGGCTGCACGATCAACGATCTCGCGGATCGCGACCTCGACGCGCGCGTCGAGCGCACACGCAACCGGCCGCGCGCGAGCGGCGCGCTGGGCGTCCCCCAGGCCCTCGGGTTCCTTGCGCTCCAGCTCCTGGTCGGGCTCGCGGTGCTCCTGGCCTTCGATCCCTTCACCATCGCGCTCACGCTCGCGTCGGTGCCGCTGATCATCGTCTATCCCTTCATGAAGCGGTTCACCTGGTGGCCGCAGGCGTGGCTCGGCATCACCTTCAACTGGGGCGCCCTGGTCGGCTGGAGCGCCATGACCGGCGGCTCCCTGGGCCTGCCCGCCGTGGTGCTCTATCTCGCGTGCTTCTTCTGGACGCTCGGCTACGACACCATCTACGCGCATCAGGACAAGGCGGACGATGCGCTCGTCGGCGTCAAGTCAAGCGCGCTCCGCCTCGGGGCCGCGACGCCGCGCTGGCTCTGGGGGTTCTACGGCGCCACCCTCCTCCTGCTCGGCCTCGCGGGCGCGCTGGCGGGGCTGGGCCCGGGCTTCTATGCTGGGCTGGCGCTGGCCGCGGCCCATTTCGCATGGCAGGTGACTTCCCTCGATCTCGATGACCCGCGCTCGTGCCTGATCCGCTTTCGCAGCAACCGCGACGTCGGCCTCCTGGTCCTGCTCGCCATCCTCGCCGGCCAGATCGCGCTTTGATGGCCGCCCGCTTCGACTGGGGCACGCTGCGCGACTTCGCGACCCTGCCCTCGCCCTCCAGCCTGCAGCAGGGCCTGGGCGATCTCGCGAACCTGGCGCTCGATCGCACGCTCCGGCTCGCGGTCACGGGCCTGCGACAGAGCGGCAAGTCGGTGTTCATCACCGCACTCACGCATCACCTGCTGAGCGGGCAGGAGCTGCCGTTCCTGGGTGCTGTGCAGGAGGGCCGGCTGTTGGGCGCCCGGCTCCTGCCGCCACGTCCGGGCGAGCTGCCCATGTTCCCCTTTGCTGAAGCGCGCGGGGCGCTTTCCGCGACCGCGCCCGACTGGCCGCCGCCGACCACGGGCCTCTCCAGCCTCCGCCTGGCGCTCCGCTTCGCGAGCAAGGGCATGCTCCGCCGCCGCCTCGCCGAGCACCGCACGCTGGTCGTCGAGGTCATTGATTATCCGGGCGAATGGCTGCTCGATCTGCCGCTGCTCGAACAGAGCTTC
>CAZXYL010000351.1:0-1978 GCA_964644915.1 uncultured Geminicoccaceae bacterium | reverse complement strand
ACCTCGTCCTCGTTCGAGATGGCGGCGCGCGGCGGCGTCGGGATCGAGATGGACCTGGACCTCGTGCCCACGCGCGAGGCCGGCATGACGCCCTACGAGATCATGCTCTCGGAGAGCCAGGAGCGCATGCTCCTCGTGCTGCGCGAGGGCGCCGAGGCGCAGGCGCGCGCGATCTTCAGGAAATGGGATCTGGACTTTGCCACGGTCGGGCACGTGACCGATACCGGCGCCATGGTCCTGCGCTGGCGGGGCGAGATCGTGGCGCGGGTGCCGATCGCGCCGGTGAGCGGCCACTCGCCGGTCTACGAGCGCCCGGTGCGCACGCGGCCCGCGCCGATCCCGATCGCCCCGGAAGAGGTGAGCACGCCCATGGGCCACAAGAGTGCCCTCCTGCGCCTGCTCGGCAGCCCGGACCTGTGCTCGAAGCGCTGGATCTGGGAGCAGTACGACACGACGGTCATGGCCGACACCGTGCAGGGGCCGGGTGGCGATGCCGCCGTGATCCGGATCCACGGCACCAACCGGGGCCTGGCACTCACGACCGACTGCACGCCGCGCTATTGCCTCGCCGAGCCCCGGCGCGGCGGCGTTCAGGCGGTGGCCGAGGCCTGGCGCAACCTGTGCGCGGTCGGCGCCCGACCGCTCGCGGTGACCGACTGCCTGAACTTCGGCAGCCCCGAGAACCCCCTGATCATGGGCCAGTTCAAGGGCTGCATCGAAGGCATGGCGGAAGCCTGCCGGGCGCTCGACTTCCCGGTCGTCTCGGGCAACGTGTCCTTCTACAACGAGACCGACGGGCGGGCGATCCCGCCGACGCCGACCATCGGCGGGCTCGGCCTGATCAAGGACCTGGACCGGACGGTGGGCCTCGCATGGCCTGCCGAGGGTCTCGCCCTGGTGCTGATCGGCGAAAGCTCAGGGTGGCTCGGCGCGTCCTTGTACCTGCGCGAGGTGTGCGGGCGCGAGGACGGCGCACCGCCGCGCGTGGATCTCGCGATCGAGCGGCGCAACGGCGAGCTGGTGCGACGGCTGATCGGCGAGGGGCGCATCGCCGCCTGCCACGACCTCTCCGACGGGGGCCTTCTGGTCGCCATCGCGGAGATGGCGCTCGCCTCGGGCATGGGCGCCGATCTCGAGCTCCCGCCCGAGATGCCGGCGGTCGGCTGGCTGTTCGGCGAGGACCAGAGCCGCTACCTGCTCGCCGTGGCCGAGGAGCAGCTGGACGCGGTGCTGAGCGCGGCCCGGCGGGCCGGCGTGCTCGCGCGGCGCGTCGGGGGCACCGGGGGCGCCGCGTTGACGCTGGATGACGCCGATGCCATATGCTTGCGGGAGCTCGCCGGGGTGTATGAGGGCTGGCTGCCGTCCTACATGGCGGCGCCGCAGCAGACGCAGGTGGTCTGATGGCGATGAGCGCTCAGGAGATCGCGGCCCTGATCCGCGCGGGCCTGCCGGACGCCGAGGTCACGATCGAGGACCTCGCAGGCGACGGCAACCACTACAGGGCGCATGTCACCTCGCCGGCGTTCCGCGGCAAGACCCGGGTGCAGCAGCATCAGCTGGTGTACCAGGCGCTCGGCGGCCGCATGGGCGGCGCGCTGCACGCGCTGGCGCTCAGCACCGCGGCGCCCGAGTGACCGATCCCCTTTTCCAGGCAGGGACCCACGACATGAGCGATGCCAACCCCGTCCTCGCGCGCATCCAGGAGGACGTCCAGAGCCACCCGGTGGTGCTGTACATGAAGGGCACGCCGGTGTTCCCGCAGTGCGGCTTCTCCGCCCAGGTGGTCCAGGTGCTCTCGTCGATGGGCGTGAAGTTCAAGGCCTTCAACGTGCTCGAGGACGACGCGCTGCGCGAGGGCATCAAGCAGTACAGCAACTGGCCGACTATCCCGCAGCTCTACGTCGGCGGCGAGTTCGTCGGCGGCTGCGACATCGTGCGCGAGATGTATCAGAGCGGCGAGCTGGGCCCGCTGCTCCAG
>CAZXYL010000350.1:0-1661 GCA_964644915.1 uncultured Geminicoccaceae bacterium | reverse complement strand
TGGCCCGGCTCGGTCCCATCGCGCACGCCCTCCCACGGCTCCACCGGCTGCGGCGCGCGCCAGCGGAGGTCGCCGAGCGGCGGCGCAGCATAGGGGATGCCCTTGAAGGCGAGGACGTCGTCCGAAGCGACACCCATGATGACACCCGGCGTCGATGGTGACCGTAGGCCCGTTCTGGGCGGCAGCGGGGCCGAGGGACCCCAGCACCGCGGCGGCGGCCACAGTTAGAGCTTTGCCGAAAAGCGGTCTTTACGTGGCAATCTCCCGCATCTCAACACCGGGACATCGGAGATGTCCGCGGGCGATCGGCGCAACCTGGCGGCCAGCAGAGAGCCGTTTCACAACCTCTCGGAACTCATCGCGGCCCTGCGCGAGCCCGGCCCCCGGCGCTCGAGGCGGCCGTCCCCTGACAACGCCCGATGGCCGGCGAAGCCTTGGCGCCCGGAGGCCTCTGATCAGGCGGCGCTCACTGCCGGCCGCATGCTCTTGACCCCGGCCAGCTTGCTCAACCCCAGCCACGCGGCCAGCCGGCCGCGCAGCTCAATCGGACCGAGGGCTTCGAGTGTGCCCGCCGCGATCGCCGCCTCCAAAGTCAAGTCGCCCACCCAGATCGCGGTCATGGTGCGCAGATCGGTCGTGACGTACAGGTCGACCTCGTGGCCCGGGTCGGTCAGGCACAGATCCGCCCCATCGCCCGCACTGACCAGCCACCAGTGCCGTTTGCCGTGTGGCACGTCGGTGAACTCGAACGCCACGACCACGCGCCGGGGCGGGAAGCTGTCGGGCCGCACTGTGCGGTGCATGTCCCACATCAGCAGCGCGACATCGAGATCCTCATCCGTGAGCCGACTGCGCACCCAGCGGGCGCCCCATTCACCGAGCTGCATGATGATCGGCTGGAGCTCGCGCCCGGCTTCGGTCAGTCCATACTCGAACCCCTGCCCGGTGCGGGCCGGCCGCCGCTCCACGACGCCCTCCCGCTCCAGGTACTTCAGCCGCTGCGAGAGCAGCGACGACGACATCAGCGGCACGCCACGTCGCAGGTCGTTGAAGCGGGTGCTGCCCAGCACGAGCTCGCGCACGACCAGGAACGTCCAGCGCTCGGCGAGAATCTCCGCCGCCTTCGCGATCGGGCAGAACTGTCCGTAGCCCTTCATGCTCCAAGTCTATGCCGGGTCCCTGGTCACCTCCAGTGCAAATCTTGAACTTGTGAGCCAGGCGCCGGAGCCGCATCCTCGCGGTCTCGCTCAAAGAGAGCGATCGGAGGACACTCGATGACCGAGGCTATGACCACCCGCTTCTCGGAACCCGCAGGCAGCCGCCAGGACCTCGAGGCCTTTGCCGCCGGTCTGCGTTGCCCTGCGCTGTGGCCGGGCGATGCCGGCTACGGCGAGGCGACGAGGATCTGGAACGCCATGATCGAGCGCCGGCCGGCGCTGGTCGTGCGGCCGAACGGCGCTCGTGATGTCGCCGAGTGCGTCCGCTTGGCGCGCGCGAGCGGGCTGCCGCTCTCGGTCCGCGGCGGCGGGCACAACATCGCCGGCACCGCGCTCTGCGACGGCGGGCTGATGCTCGACCTCTCACCCGAGAAGACCGTGCGGGTCGATCCGGCCAGCCAGAAGGTTCGGGTGCAGCCGGGCGCCACCTGGGCGGACGTCGAT
>CAZXYL010000349.1:0-1966 GCA_964644915.1 uncultured Geminicoccaceae bacterium | reverse complement strand
GGCACGCAGTCGCTGGCGGCGAAGCTCTGCTCGAGCCAGAGGAACTGCAGATCGTTGAGGAGCATGCCGGCCTCGTAGGTGATCTTCTCCCGCAGCTCGCGCGTGACCTCCTGCAGCTCCAGGCGCGTCTCCTCGCAGTGGCTCTGCGAGCGGAACAGGCGCACGTGCTGCCACTCGGAGCGCGGCGCCTCCTCCACGACCATCCGGTCCGTCAGCAGCCGCGCGCGGTCCCGGGGCGAGGGCTGGGCCGTGATCTCGCGGAACAGCAGGAGCGAGCCTTCCCGCTCCGGCGCGGGCAGACCGTTCGCGCCATCAACCGGAAAAGCGTCGTCGCCGTCGGGCAGATACTTCACGAGCTTCACCATGCGGACGGCGGCGGCGTCGTCGGGCGGCCGGATCAGCATCCACTCCCGGCTCGCCGTGTCCGGGGGGCTGTAAGCGGCGGGCCGGGCGACGCGCTCGTCACCGAAGAGACTGCAGCCCGCGGTGAGCGCCGCGACGCCGATGGCCAGGAACGCGGATGTGCGCATGAAGCTCAACCCCCGGTGGTTTGGTTGTGGCGGAACCCTACCCAGCTTTGGTTAACAACGTCTATTAAATCAGCTCGGCGCCGCCTTTTTCTGTGGATAAGTCCATAAACTTTGATGGATAGACGCTCGTGCACCGGCCAGAGAACGTCGCCGGCGGCTCCTTGGTTCAATGCGCCCGGGGCGCGCAAACGGGACTTCGCGGGAAGCTCCGCCCCGTGCATTCTCGGGTGCCGATCGGGTTGCGGGGGCAGGAGGCATCATGGGCGATCGTCTGAAGGGCAAGGTGGCGCTGGTCACCGGCGCAGGCTCGATCGGCCCGGGCTGGGGCAACGGCAAGGCCACGTCCGTCCTGTTCGCGCGCGAGGGTGCCCGCGTGTTCGCGGTCGATCTGAAGCTCGAGGCCGCCGAGGAGACGGGCGGGCTGATCGAGAGCGAGGGCGGCATCTGCCGCACGCATCGCGCGGACGTCTCGAATGCCGAGAACGTCCACGACATGGTCGAGGCCTGCATGGCGGCCTTCGGGCGAGTGGACGTGCTCGTCAACAACGTCGGCATCGCCGTCACGGGCGGCGCGGTCGAGACCACCGAGGCCGACTGGGACCGCGTGCACGACGTCAACCTCAAGAGCATCTGGCTGGTCTGCAAGCACGTGCTGCCGGTCATGGAGCGCCAGGGCCAGGGCGCGATCGTCAACATCGCCTCGATCGCGGCGCATCGCTGGACCGGCATCAACTACGTCAGCTACTACGCCACTAAGGGCGGGGTCGTGGCGCTCTCACGCGCGATCGCGCTGGAGTACGCAGGCCGCGGCATCCGCTGCAACTCGGTCTCGCCCGGGCTCATGAACACGCCCATGGTGCACACGGGCCTGACCGCCGCCTACGGCAAGGCGGGCGACGTCGAGCACCTGATCCGGGTGCGCGATGCGCAGTGCCCGATGGGCCACATGGGCGACGCCTGGGACACCGCCCACGCCTGCCTGTTCCTCGCCTCCGACGAGGCCAGGTACGTCACCGCCCACGACCTCGTGGTCGACGGCGGCATCACGGCGAAGTTCGCGTGAGCGGAGTGAACGGGTCTGACGCGCTTCGCGACCAACGAACCCGAGAGCATAGGCAAGCTGTGGCTTCGGCGCGTTGGAGGGGTTAACTGGATCCCTGATCAGTGATCGCGCTCCGGCTGATCGCGGCGTGTTGGATAGCTGGACCGTGCCTGGCATTGTTGGTTTCAGCTCGTGAAGCGGGATGGGGTTCCGATGTCAGATTATCTGCAGCTGTTGCGCCTCGATGGCCGGGTCGCCCTGGTCACCGGCGGCGGCGCGGGGATCGGGCAGGCGACCTGCCACGCCCTGGCGCAGGCGGGCGCGCAGGTGGCGGTGAGCGACATCGACGAGGCGGCGGCCGCGAAGGTCGCCGCCGAGCTCGGGCGGGCTGAGG
>CAZXYL010000348.1:0-1773 GCA_964644915.1 uncultured Geminicoccaceae bacterium | reverse complement strand
GCCGAAGCCGAGCCCGGCGGGCACCTCGGTCAGGAACTCGCCCAGCACCTCGGCCATGCCTTCCGGCAGGGCGTCGCCCAGGGCGTCGAGCTGCCGTCGCATCGCCTCCTCGTCGACGAACCAGCCGTAGACGATCGCGACTACCGCGACGGCGGGCAGAAGGCCGAACAGGGCGAAGAAGGCGAGCCCCGCGGCCACCAGCATGGTGTGATCCGAGAGCGCTTCCCGCCAGACGCCGCGCGCCACCTCGCGCAGCCGGTGTCCGGTCGCGCCCGGGGCCGCCCTGGCCTCGCTTTCGCCTCTGCCCTCCATCTCGCTCTCCGCCGCTTGGGAAGTCCTCGCCCGAGGCCAAACGCCGCAGCCTCGATAAGAGACGAGCGACCGGCAGCGAGGTTGCGCCGATCGGGACGATGCTCTCTTCGCCTGGCAGAGCCTGCGGGTACGACCAGGTATTCGCTGACGCAGGACCGGCCGCCACGGGCGCGAGCGACTACCGGGCAAGCCGCGCGGCGCCTCGTCAAGCAAAGACTTACCTTCTTCGGCCATAATCGGGCCCGACCGCACGCTCAGCCGAGGGGTCGAACGCATGGCGACGATACCGGTAGCTCCTGTCTTCGAGCGGTTGCAGCTGGAGCCGCGCGAAGCCTTTCGGGCGCTCTGCGCCGCGCAGGGCGGCAGTATCGCCGTCTATTTCGCTCTGGTCCTGCCCGTGTTCGTCGGTGCGGCCGGCCTCGCGGTCGACATCGCCAGCTGGTATCAGGCCAAGCGGACGGTGCAGACGGCCGTCGATGCGGCGGCTTACGCCGCCGCACTCGATCTGGCGCGGCAGGGCCTGGCGCAGAACGCGGATGTCGCGGAGCTCCAGGCGGCGGCCAACGATGCGGCCGGCCGCAACGGCATGGTCTCCCAGGTGATGGTCACCGTGCCGCCCGGCTCCGGCATCGCGGCGGGCGATGGCGCAGCGGTGGAGATCAGCGCGAGCGAGCCCGCGCCGCTCTACTTCACCCGGATGTTTCTGGATGCGCCCCCCCAGATCTCCGCGCGTGCGGTCGCCAAGGCCGTCGTCTCCGATGCCTGCGTGTGGTCGCTGCATCCGACCGCGAAGGGCGCGTTGACCGTGACCGGCAGTTCGGAGGTCGCGCTGGACTGCGGCATCGTGGTCAACTCGAACCACCCGGAGGCCGCGCTCTCGCAGACCGGCTCGTCCTGCATCAACGCCACCTCGCTGACGGTCCGCGGGCAATATTCCGGCAGCTGCGTCACCCCGGAGCCCGAGGTCTTCGCGCCGGACTACGGCGATCCCCTGAGCTCCCTGCAGGCGCCGGCGATCGGCGCCTGCGATCACAACAGCAAGATCAACATCACGGGCGGGACGCAATACCTGGACCCCGGCGTCTACTGCAACGAGGTCTCGATCAGCGGCGGCCATGTGATCTTCCGGCCGGGGCTGTACATCCTGAAAGGCGACATCAAGGTGAGCGGGAACGCGACGCTCACCAACGAGGAGGACTGGCAGGGCGGCGTCACCTTCTATCTCACCGGCAGCGGCAACAAATATGCGAACATCAGCGTTGCGTCGGGGGCCGACGTCACTCTGGGCCCGATGACCACCGGGGAGCTGCCCAATGTCCTGTTCTTCCAGGATCGGAACGCGCCCACGAACGGCAACAACAAGTTCACCGGCGGCTCGACGATGAAGCTGAAGGGCATCCTTTATTTCCCGCGGCAGGACGTCGAGTTCACCGGCGGCTCGAGCGTCGAGCGCTCGCAGAT